>NZ_RZPQ01000700.1:0-3122 GCF_003999135.1 Mesorhizobium sp. M7A.F.Ca.CA.004.06.1.1
GACCGTGGCGATCTTCTTGGAATTGATCTCGTAGTTGGTGATCTCTTCCCTGCGGTCGTTCTGCGAGGAGGATTGCGGACCATCGGTGGCGGTTGCCTGGGTCTCGGGCAGGTTCTGCTCGACGCTGGCCGGAGTGGAAGCCTGCTTCTGGTTGTTGTTCTCGTTGGCCCGCACCGACTGCACCGAGCGTTCGACGCGGGAATTCGGATCGAAGATGGTCTCTTCCGTCTGGCGGGTGTCGGTGTTGACCTCGGCCTTGACGCTTGCGCGGAAATTGTCGGGGCCGAGATAGGCCGTCAGCGCACGGCGGATGTTGTCTCCGATCTGCGCCTCGACGGTCTGCTCGACGCCGAGCGTGCGGGCGGCGCTGGTGTTGGAAGGATCGTCGCCCGCGGCCAGCAGATTGCCGCTGGAATCGAGAACAGTCACCTTGTCTGCCGACAGGCCGGGAACGGCGGCGGCGACGAGATGGCGGATCGACATGGCGCTCTTCTCGGCGTCGATGCCGGCGTAGCGGATGACCACGGAGGCCGAGGGCTGCTGCTCGTCGCGGCGGAAATTGGCCCGTTCGGACATGACGATGTGGACCCGCGCAGCCTTGATGCCCGATATGGACTGGATGGTGCGGGCGATCTCGCCTTCCAGCGCCCGCACGCGGGTGATCTGCTGCATGAAGGAGGTGAGGCCGAGCGAGCCGACATTGTCGAACAATTCGTAGCCGGCATTGGCGCTGGTCGGCAGGCCCTTTTCGGCAAGCAGCATGCGGGCCTGAGCGGTGGTGCCGGCCGGCACCAGAACCGAGGTTCCATCGGCGCCGACATCGAAGCCGATGCCGGCTTCGCCCAGCACCAGGCCGATCTGGTTCACGTCGGCGCGGTCTAGTCCCACATAGAGCGTGTCATAGGCGGGGCGGTTGAGATAGACCGAGGCGATGCCGATGACGCCCATCACCAGAACGGCGATGCCCGCCAGCATGGCGAGGCGCTTCACGCCAAACCCGCGGAGATTCGAGATGATGCTCTGGATCTGTTCCGGCACGGTTCAACGACTCCCAGCATGATTGTCCGCCGGAACTCTAGTCTTCGAAGCTTGTGCGAAAATGAAATCGGGCCGCGCTGGCGGCGCGGCCCGATTATCTGATGGAAAGGACGGCGCCGGTGGCGCCCGTGATCAGCTCTTGAACAGAGACAGGATCGACTGCGAGGCGCTGTTGGCGATCGACAGCGCTTGAACGCCGAGCTGCTGCTGAACCTGCAGTGCCTGGAGCCGGGTCGATTCCTTGTTCATGTCGGCATCGACAAGCTGGCCGACGCCGCGGTCGATGGAGTCCATCAAACTCTGGGTGAAGGTCTTCTGCAGGTCAATGCTGCTCTTGGCGGAACCGAGGATGGTGGCGGAGTCGGTCAGCTGGGCCATGACGTTATCGATCCTGTTCACCATCTGCGTGATGATGTCGTCGGTAATGCCTGGTGCCGTGATATCGAGGTTGTAGGCGGAGATATTGTCGACCTTGGCGACCGCTCCCGCCGCCGTCTGGCCGGCGGTGTTCGCGGCGATGTCCGTTCCTCCGCCCGCGATCACGCCCGCATAGGCGTTGTCGTACAGGGTCTGGGCGGCGCCCGTGGAATAGATGGACGTCTGGCGATCGAGGGTTCCGTAATTCTTGACCTCGGCGGCGAGGCCGTAGTCGAAAAGCTTGGTGCTCTCGACATCGATATCGATCGTCCCGATCGAGATGGCGCCGGATGAGGAACGATTGAATGAGGACACGATCTGGGAGTCGGGCTGGACGCCGTCATTGGCGGCCGCAACCTGCTTTGAGGTCACCGCTAGGAAGTTCGAGCCTGAAAAGGTGGCCGCATCGGCGAACGACTTCATCTGCGCCTGAAGCGCTTTGATCTCGGTCTGCGTCTTTGCCTTGGCTGCGTCCGTCTGGCCGACGGTCGAAAGCAGCTTGGTCTTGATCTGGCCGATCGTTGTCAGCACATTGTTCATGCCGGTGTAGGCGGTGTCGACTTTCGAGGCGCCGAGGCCGAGTGCATCCTGCACCGTCGACAGGGCCTGGTTGTCGGAGCGCATCGTGGTGGCGATCGACCAGTAGGCCGCGTTGTCCGAAGCTTGCGAGACACGGTAGCCCGTCGATATGCGGGCCTGTGTCTGCTCGAGTGACTTGTTGGTGGCGCTGAGGCTTTGAAGCGCGGTTAACGCCGCGGCGTTGGTCATGATACTCGCCAAGAAAGTCGCTCCTTCTCAAAGGCCGGCATGCTCAGACATGCCGGATAGCCTGCTTCAACCGTGGTATCGTGCCAGTAGGGCCGATTCGCCAACCGTTGTAAGCTATTGGTTAACCATAATTAGCGGGACATGGTTAACAGCCTGTTAAACGCGGCCTTTCGAGAGTTAACGACAGAGCGTTGCGCGCGGTCCGAGCAAACGAAATCGGGCCGCGCTTTTGGCGCGGCCCGATTTTAGTGCAAGTTGGCGGATGCGATTAGCCGCGGAAGAGCGACAGGATCGACTGCGACGAACCGTTGGCGATCGACAGCGCCTGGATGCCGAGCTGCTGCTGGACCTGCAGGGCCTGGAGGCGGGTCGATTCCTTGTTCATGTCGGCATCGACGAGCTGGCCGACACCGCGATCGATGGAGTCCATCAGGTTCGAGGTGAAGGTCTTCTGCAGGTCGATACTGCTCTTGGCGGCGCCGAGCGTGGTGGCGGCGTTGGTCATGGCCTTGAGCGCGGCATCGACGACGTTCATCTGCTGCGCGATCTGGCTATCGCTGGCGGCCGTGCCACCCGAGAAGATAGTCAGCGAGGCAACCGAATAGGTGTCGGTAACCGCTGCGGCAGCGCCCAACGTCGGTGCCGAGGCCGTGGCAACAGCAGCGCCCGTGGTGCCGAGGCGGGCCGTGTCGAGAATACCCTTGGCGGTTGGTGCCGCGCCGGCATCGTACAGCTTGATGCTTTCCACATTGACATCGATCGTCGAGATCGAAGCCGCGCCGGTCGCGTCGCGGTTGAAGGCCGAAACAATCTTCACGTCGGCCGCGGTGCCTGTCGCAGTGGACACCGAAAGCATGTTGGTGCCGGAGAAGGTGGCGCCATCGGCGTAGGCCTTCAAC
>NZ_RZPQ01000701.1:0-3116 GCF_003999135.1 Mesorhizobium sp. M7A.F.Ca.CA.004.06.1.1
CGACAAGCTGATCGCCACCCGCCTGCCCGGCGCCCAACGCGAGGCGGTGCGCTGACATGTTCGAATGTCAGCTCTTGACCGGTTAGCTGACGCCGCCCTCTGCCAGAGATCGAGCTGGTTTCAACAAACCGAAGAAGCCAATGATACGCGTTATCCGTTTCTGCTCCTCATCCAGAAAAGCGATGTCCAGGCCCTCGGGTAAAGACGAACCGTCAGGCGTCACAAACTTCCACGCGAAGCGCGCGACGCCGTGATGAACGTCCACGTTGCTGGTCCGCAGAATGCAGGCACCAGGATGCTTGCTCTGAATTCCTGCAATGTGGGCTAGAAGTTCTTCGGCACCAACGGCGTGAACGGTTGGATCGGTATACGTCGCGCCATCGCTCAAGATCGATAACAGCGACGCCCGCCGCTTCTCGGCGTTTTCGGTGGACCACGATGCACAATACTTATCGATGAGATGCGTCAAAGGCATGCTACTTCCCTGTCGCCAGAAATTGCGAGAGCGCGGCGAAATCATCGTGCAGGTGGCCCGCCGCTATGGCCCGTTTGAATATCGCATCATAACCATCGACTATTGAACGGTCGATTTCGCGGAACTGCATCAACTCCAATAGATGCTGCATTGCGCCGTGGTGCGCCGAGATCGACGAGAGCGTTTCGTTATCGCTGGCAAATCGGCCAGCGCTCGTCCGCTTGATGAGGTCGGTCACCAAGCCGTCAATGACCGGCGCCGTCGCGGACCACTGACGCGCCAGTTCACCGAGTTCGATCTCTTCGGCCTGCGACACGGCGATCGCATGGAGCGCCCCGAACAGAGCGCCCCACATGATAGCCAGTAGTGCGCTATCGAGCCCGTTCGCACGCCCTGGTTCTTCGCCAACATGCTGAACATTGCCACCCAAAGCGCGAAACACATCGCGGTTCGTGTCGAAAGCCGCCCTTGGCCCGGCAAGCAGGATGGTTCCGGCGTCCGTGCCGATATAATCCGGCGTCGCCATGATCGCGCCATCAAGGTAGCTTGCGCCGTGCTCCCTATACCAATCAGCGGCTTCCCGTGCGCCATTTGGCGTCCCGGAAGTCAACTCCACGATCAGCTTGCCGCGAATGGCTGAGGCGATGGCGTCACTGTGGAGAAGCGCTTTTGTCGCCTCATAGTCGCTGACATTCACAATGATGATCTCGCCTGCGTTCACGGCTTCCTCCACGGAGGACGCGACGATTGCGCCCAGCCTGGCGAGTGGATCGGTCTTCTGTCTGGTTCTGTTCCAGACAGTCGTCGGATATCCCGACTGAAGCAGGCTGCCGGCGAGCGCCGAGCCCATACGGCCCGTTCCAACAACCGTGATTGAAAGCTTCATTCCACACTCCATATCAATTGGCGGCGTCAGACCGCGTTTTGCTGTGATCGTCTTGAGAGGTATGTCAAAACGAGCGGCGCGCGATACGCACCCGGGCGTAAGTGGTCACCAGAAGGTAAGGAACGCGCGATGAACAATTCCGCGGACAATGGCTTTGCAGCGGCCGTCAGGATGGTCGAAGGAAAGTGGAAAGTAGATATCCTTTGCGAGCTCGGAACGGCGTCGCGCAGATTTGGTCGATTGAAACAGGCGCTCTCTGGCATCAGTGAAAAGATGCTGGCTCAACAATTGCGAGAACTGGAGGCGGACGGCCTTGTCGACCGCAAGGTCTTTTCCGTGGTTCCAGCGAAGGTAGTCTATTCGCTGACAGAACGCGGCGCGGCGCTCAACGCAGCAGCAGGTTCACTATGTCTGTGGGCCGAGCAATTCGGCCTGCCCGGCTGCACTCAGATTACCAATGGCGTACATATGGATGCGCTCTGATGCATGTCGCCCAAAGCGACCTCGGTTTGGGCGCCCATCGCGAGGCGGTGCGCTGACGCCCGACGCAATTGCGGCATTCGCTCTATCGTTCCCAGAAGGGCTTGGCGATCTCTCCCTCGACCTGCTGTATCGTCAGGCCGATATCGTCGATCAGATGCGGATTGTCCTTCGACATCTGCCTGAGTTGCCAGCGAAAGCGTATCCGTTCGCGCCAGGTCCGATCGTGCCAACTCGCTATGATGCTTCGCAGGGTCTTCAGGAGCCGGCGCGATGCCGGCCGCACGGGCGTTCCCGCTCGCGCTGCACAACGCTGGGCTGATGCAAGTGTATTGGTCATGGCAACCTCCATATGGTTTGAGGGCCTGGGGCTCTCGATGAGGTTGAATTCTGCGCGATACGGACGGCGCCGTAATTAAGCCCTCCCAAATAGTTCTCAAAACTTCCAAACGAGCTAGAGCAGTTCACCGGCTCACGGAACCGGCAAACTACTCTAACCCTTTGTTTTGACGCAATTCCGAACAGAAAACCGCTTCACACTTTTCCTGGAATTGCTCTATAGATGCGCCTATGCAGGGATCGCGTTTTGCCTTTGGTCCGTTCGTGCTTGATCCGGGTGCGGGAACGCTGCTTCGGAACGACGTCCCCGTTGCCGTTGGCTATCGCGGGCTGAGCCTGCTTGCAGCACTCGTCGGGCGGCCCGGTGAAATATTGGGGAAGGCCGAGTTGATGGACGCTGCATGGCCGGGCACGGCCGTCGAGGAAGGCAACCTCACCGTCCAGATCGCGCAGTTGCGCAAGCTGCTTGGTCCTGTCGGCGAGAACGGCGAATGGATATCCACCGTTCCGCGCGTCGGCTACCGTTTCACAGGGGCCGTCGAACAGCTCGGCGAGGCCAAGCGAAAATCCTTGCCGCTGCCCGACAAACCATCGATAGCCGTGCTGCCCTTCGTCAATTTCAGCAACGATCCCGAGCAGGATTCCTTCGTGGACGGGTTGACCGAAGACCTCATCACCGACCTGTCCAGGATCTCCGGCCTGTTCGTCATCGCCCGCAATTCGACCTTTGCCTATAAGGGAAAAGCGATGGACGTGCGCGAGATCGCCGGGGATCTTGGCGTGCGCTACCTGCTGGAAGGCAGCGCAAGACGCGCCGCGGGGCGCGTGCGCATCAACGCACAGCTGGTCGACGCGGTGAGCGGCGACCATCTGTGGGCGGAACGCTTCGATCGCGGCCTGGACGATATCTTTGCCGTTCAGGACGAGGTTACGGCC
>NZ_RZPQ01000702.1:0-3108 GCF_003999135.1 Mesorhizobium sp. M7A.F.Ca.CA.004.06.1.1
GCGCCAGCGCCAAGGGCAGCCTCGAGCGCCGCCTGGTCTCGTACTATCAACCTGATGTTCTTGGCTGGGATCGACCCCGAATTCAGTACCACCAGATTATAGGCGATCGCCTCGTTACCTCCGTCATGCGTCTGAACCATCGCCGTTACGATCGGTCGGAACTGGCGCCGCCAAAAGAAGATCGATAGCCCGAACGCCAGGATCGCGACGACTAAGGCTACTACGGATACCGCGAGTTCGGCTGTCATCGTCGCCTAATCGCTCCATCGGATTTTGCTGCCGCGAAGGTGCTGTGTGTCGGCTGCGAACTGGATTTGCGCTATGATGAAGGCCTTTTCGACGCCCGGCGCGACCGCGGCGATCAGGGCATCGAGGGGAAGGACGCAATGCTTCGGGCCAGGAATGGATAGATTGAAGCCAGTGGGATAGCGCAGGTCGTAATCCTGATTGACATGGGCGAGCTGGATCGCCAGCGCTTTCATCATCTGGTCGGCAACCACAAGGCCTTGCTTTTCGCACTCAGCGAACACTTGTCCTGTGTCATGTCGCAATGGTCTTTTGCCAAGCTTGCTCTTCGGCGTGCCCTTCGCCACCAGATATGATTTGAGAATGACCTCCACGGCATGCGCGAGGAGGAAATAGGCCGGATAGCTAAGACCGGGTTCGTTACGCTCGGCAAGGATCTGGAACGCTTGATAGTAGGATCTTCCCCGCTTCAGCAGCTCGCCGGCGTAATCCCCCAAAGGCTGGGGCATCTCCCATAGGTTGGCCGATACCTGGTTAAGCGCGACGGTCGCCGCCATATATGGATCCCCTACTCGCTGGCTGAGGCGCGATGCGATCGGCCGCCGCTTACCTTACACCTCATCTTCATCCTGCTGCTGACTGTGAAGGTCATCAATCAGGATGTCATCAATGACTGAAAGAGCCAGACGGGCATCGATCTCGGGAATGCAATCCTTATGAATGATCTGAGTGAAAAGGCGTTGAAGCTTTTGCCGACGGTCGTAAGCGTCCATCTGCCTCCAGTCCAAGTTTACGGCTCCATACGTTTTCATATGACCATAGTCGTGCTGCGGCAGTGGAGCGGTTGTGACCATGATCGTCCCCGCCATAGGGCGGTCATGGAAGGGCGGCCTGTCAGGCGTCCAGCAGATCACAGTGTCTTTTGCAAGCATAGAAGGCTCCCCCATGTCGCGATGGACTCGAGTGTCGCAGGAAAGAATTGGCACCGCAATTCGGAGGCGTACCGCTTCCGGTCTTGATCTACTGGAAAAAGGAGATCACCTTCGACAGGGAGGTTTCAATCATGCCCGACGAAATGAAAGTGCTTCTCCGGAAAAATGTCGACTTTCGGGACGATCCCGGTCCGCCGCTCGACAGGCGTTACGAGACCGTCACCGTGCACACAAGCCGCGAACCCTTCGTTTTCGTTGGCGAAGGCGACACCGCACGTCACGTTTTCGACTACATCCGCCGAGCCCACTCCAAGAGTGGGTCGTCCAAAAAACTGAGAGACTGCCACGCGGCCGTCAAGGCGGACGGAGGCGCAAGGTCTGATGTTGTCTTTGCTTCGGGCTAACTTCACCGCATAGGTTTTTGCACCCGGAGGGTTTCATTAACCGCCTAGAGCAATACCGACGGCAATTCCGATGCCGATCGCCACGCCGGTTACTAGGTTCCTTGCCAAGCGAATCGTCCAGGCCGTCGCGGCGGCTCGCCAATTCGATCTCGGCTGAGTCTCTGCAGGCCGATCAGCTCATCAAAAACGTGTTCCATGGTGATTTCTCTCCTTCGGGCGATTCCGGTGTAGATCGGCGCCTAGCGAAGTCGAGTTGTGTAGACATGCTGTAGATCAGCCTATTTTCGGCCGTTCCTGAAAACTCTGAAACCGTTGGAAATGATTGGCTCCCCGGGCCGGATTCGAACCAGCGACCAACCGGTTAACAGCCGGTTGCTCTACCACTGAGCTACCGGGGAACGGATGCTCTATGTGAGTGGCGCAGCCTATAGCTGCCCTTTTCGGCTTTGCAAAGAAGCTTTTCACATTTTTCCGAGGCTTTTTCGCGCAGGCCTTTCTCGCAATCGTCGACGGTTGCCCTCATATTAGCCGTCTTGGCAGGGATATGGAACCGAAAGCGCGGCGGCGGCTTTGGTTCCAGCATGCTTGCGAAAAATCAAACGGGTCAATTTTTCGAGACGATGACAGCACAAGACAACCAGATGCCGGCGCGGAAAATCTCCGTTTTCGGGCGCGAGTTCAAAATGCCGCGCTCGCGCGGGCTCAGAATCACGATCGGCATCCTGCTGACCATCGGCGGTATCCTCGGTTTCCTGCCGATCCTCGGCTTCTGGATGGTTCCGCTCGGATTGCTGGTGCTGTCCTATGAATTCGCCATGGTTCGCCGTCACCGGCGTCGCTTTGTCGTCTGGTGGGAACGGCGTCGCCGGCCCGATTGACCGCCGATAGCGCAGGGTGGGTGTTCAACGGGCGGCGTGTTCTTCCAGTGCCTCATGGATCTGCTTGAGAATCGCCGCGGCCGAGGCAAGCCTTGCCCTGTCGTGCGGCGACAGGCTGTCCGCACCTTCGATGGACAGACGGTCGATTGCGTAATGCAGAAGCTCTCCGCATTGTAGCAGGGACAGGCCGGACGAGGCACTCGTATTTGCTGCCATTGTCCGGCGCATGGCTCTTCCTCCTGCCATGTCCAACGCACGGGCCGCCGATGAGTTTCTCCTCCGGGCAGGCTATGCTTAATTGTCCGCTAATGGAGCGGTCAGGCCCGGTCCGACGATTTGCCGGATGCCGTCCGGACTGACGCGAGGAAACCGTTCGGAATGCACGGTGGCCGCTTGACGGCATTTTCGCCGCAACCTATTGGAACCGGGTGGAACGCCGGGAGCAATGAGGCCTCGTGGCGGAGTGGTTACGCAGAGGACTGCAAATCCTTGCACCCCGGTTCGATTCCGGGCGAGGCCTCCAATGCCCGGGCCCCCGCGCGGCAGCGCAGGGGCCTGAAGTTCCTGACACAATGGACCGCGGTTCTGGCGCGGCAAGCGGATTGGTTGGGACATGAGCGCTGATTTCTCCGAACTACGCGTCAAGAT
>NZ_RZPQ01000703.1:0-3106 GCF_003999135.1 Mesorhizobium sp. M7A.F.Ca.CA.004.06.1.1
CAAGCGGGGGTTTGGGGAAGGCTGAGCTTCCTTCTCCCCGTCACTATACGGGGAGAAGGTGCCGGCAGGCGGATGAGGGGCGGTGCCGACTTCGGCGACGATCGCAACCATTCACGCTTTGACAAATTCACGACTTTGGCGCTGCCCCTCATTTCCCTGCCGGGCATTTCTCCCCGTATAGTGACGGGGAGAAAGACGCTCTCAAGCCTTGGCGGGAATAGTCCTGATCACCGTGCCCCACGGATCTTCGCGGGTTGCCGGGCTCGTCACCTTGTCCGAACGCATCTCGACCCAGGCAAGGCCCGACCGGCTCGAATCGCGGCGGCCGGCGCCTGAACTCTGCCAGGCGTTGGCGCCGATGTGGTGATGATAGCCGCCCGACGACAGGAACACCGCCTGGCCACCGTATTTGGCCATGGTGTCGAAGCCAAATTCCTGGTTCCACCAGGCTTCGGCGTCTTCCGGCCTGCCGACACGCAGGTGGACATGGCCGACGATGCTGTTTTCCGGCGTACCCTGCCAGCCGGCATCACCCGCCGGCACTTCGGCAACGACGGACGGAATGTTCAGCCGTTCTGTCGCCATGGCAATCTTGTCGCCGTTCCACTTCCAGTCCTGCGGACGGCGGTCGGCATAGATCTCGATGCCATTGCCTTCGGGATCGGTCAGGTACAGGGCTTCGCTGACCAGATGGTCGGAAGCGCCCTCGATCGCGATCTTGTTTGATATGGCGTGGTTGATCCAGCGGCCGAGGTCGGCGCGGCTGGGCAGCAGGAAGGCGGTGTGGAACAGCCCGGCGCTGCGCGGATCATCCGGCTTGGCTGAAGCGTCCTGCTCAAGCACCAACAAGGGACGGTTGGCGGCGCCCAGGGTGATCGCGCCATCGGCACGGCTCAACTCCTGCAGACCGACAATTTCGCGGTAATAGGCGGCAAGGCTTTCCGCGTCGCGCGCCTTCAGCCCGACGCGGGCAACGCTGACCGGGGTGGTGGCGGCAAAAGGCAACTCGCTCATCGAATGCTCCGTTCGACCGGCCTGCGATGAAGCTCCCAAAGCGAGAAGCCCCACTCCGCCGATCATTGTACGTCGTGTCAGTTCCAAAGTCAGGGTTCCCGCGCACGGCTGTTTCTTTTCCTGACCACAGATCGTCCATCTGCATCGTTCACACAAGACGCGAAGAAGCGAACATGGTGTTCACTATTGTGATCAAAAGCGGCGTTCCTGCCGGTTGCACGAAGCGATGCCGCTCGCTATCTCAGCGCCATGAAGGTCAAGGAAGCAGATATTCTCATCGTACCGGGCTACACCAATTCCGGCCCCGACCATTGGCAGAGCCGCTGGCAGTCGAAACTGTCGACGGCGCGCCGCGTCGAACAGGCCGAGTGGTCGAAGCCGGTTCGCGAGGACTGGACGGCGAGCGTTGCCGAGGCGGTCAACGAGGCCGAGCGGCCGGTCGTCCTGGTGGCGCACTCGCTCGGTGTCGCCGCTGCAGTGCAAGCCATTCCGCAGTTCCGCAAGCCGGTTGCCGGGGCCTTCTTCGTGGCACCTCCCGACGTCGCCAATCCCGAGATCAGGCCCAGGCACCTGATGACCTTCGGCCCCTATCCGCGTGAGCCGCTGCCCTTTCCCTCGATCGTGATCGCCAGCCGCAACGATCCGTTCTGCGCCTTCGATGTCGCGGAGGATATCGCCGGCGCCTGGGGTTCGCTGTTCATCGATGCCGGTGAGACCGGTCATCTCAACCCGGATTCAGGTTTTGGTCCTTGGCCCGAAGGTTCAATGACCTTCGCCAAATTCCTGACGGATCTGAAACCTTGAGCGTCTTCAGGACCCGATCGAATCGCGGACGCTCTTGATCAGCGTTTTTGCCCCAAGCCCGATCAGCGAATGCTCGGAGCCCATGGCCAGCAGGCGATAGCCCATCGACACGACCCGGCCGGCAATTGCCGGCTCGACAACGTAGATCGCCGCATGTTTGCCGGCCTTGCGGGTGCGCTCGGCCACCGATGCCACCGTCTCCATCATGCTTTCCAGCGTCGAATTGACGGTCGCACCATTGCTCCAGGCGATCGAGAAATCCGACGGGCCGAGGAAGATGCCGTCGATGCCGGGCGTGTCGAGGATGCCATCGAGCGCATCGAGGGCGGCACGCGTCTCGACCATGGCGAAGGCCATCGTGCGCTGGTTGGTGTCGCGCAGCCAGTCGGCCTGGTCGCCTTGGCCGTGGCGTGGAAAAGCGTAGGTCGGACCCCAGGAGCGCTCGCCGAGCGGCGGGTATTTCATGGCGGCGGCGAACAGTTTTGCATCGGCAACCGAATTCACCATCGGCGCGATGACTGCCTCGGCGCCGAAATCGAGCGCGCGGCTTGCCATGTCGAAACGGCCAACGGGAATGCGCACCAGCGCCGGCTTGCCGGCAGCGAGCACCGGCACCAGGCCACGCAGCACGCTGTCTTCGTGATGGCCGCCATGCTGCATGTCGAGCGTGACGGCATCGAAACCCTGCTTGGCGACGATTTCGACGGTCAAGGCATCCGGCACGCCGGACCATGCGGTGAACAGCGTTTCGTCGGCCGCGAGGCGGGACTTCAGGGACATGGATACTTTCCTTGTTAACTCCGGCAGTTTCAGCCGGAAACCGCGACAAAGGCAAAGAAAAACCGCCCGGATAGGCCGGGCGGTCGATTGGTCCAGCGTATGGCCGGGATCAGCGCATGGCCCGGATCAGGTGTTCTTGATCTGCTCGATCGCCTGCGCCATCAGTTCGTCCATCGTGCGGCGGATCTGGTGATCCGACTGCTCGACGCCGGCCGCGTCGAAATCCCCGCGGATTTTGCGGAACACGTCGTGGTCGCCGGCTTCCTCGATGTCGGAGATAACCACTTCCTTGGCATAGGCGTCGGCATCCGCGCCGGACTTTCCGAGCTTTTCGGCGGCCCACAGGCCGAGCGCCTTGTTGCGGCGCGCCGAGGCCTTGAACCGAAGCTCCTCGTCGAATGCGAATTTACGCTCAAAGCCCTCTTCGCGGTCTTTCATGCTGCTCATGGCGTCCCTCCGGTCAAATTCGATTCGTTGGCGGTGAATATGTGCGTTGCCAAAGCACAAA
>NZ_RZPQ01000704.1:0-3105 GCF_003999135.1 Mesorhizobium sp. M7A.F.Ca.CA.004.06.1.1
ATCGTGTTGAGGAGATAGCATTCGAAGCGGTTCAGCGCCTCGAGCCCGATGGTGACGCCCTTGTTGCCGGCATGGTCGCCGATCGCGCGTTGCGAGGCGACGGAGCGCTTTGTCTCGGCAGAGGTCGGTCCGGAGCCGGAAAACGACCCGAGCGTCGAATGCAGCGGGCCGCTCAGCGTGTCGGCGCCAAGTGCCTGCGCGCAGTCGATCGCCCATTTCATATAGTCGACACCGGCCTTGCGCGTCGCCGCGTCGGCCGAGATCAAATTCATCGCCGGATCGCCCATGGCCGAAACCGAGGTCCGCTCCAGTCCGATGCGGTCGAGCAGATCGCCGAGTTTTTTATAATCGTCCGGCGCGCCGGCGAAGATCGGTATCTCGACGCCATCGAAGCCCGTTGCCTTGATGTCGCGCAACAGCGGCTCGTGTTTCTTCGACACGGCCGTCGTCCACAAGAACATGCACATGCCGATTTTCATCGACGCCCCTCCCCTTGAATCCCCCGGCCGCCTCTATTTCAGAGCTTCGTCCACGCCCCATTCTTCTTCGACGACTTCACGCAGGCCTCGATGAAGGCCATGCCTTCTACGCCGTCCTGGATGGTCGGGAAGACGACATCCTTGGGCGGCTTGCCACCCTTGCGGCGTGCCGCCCGGATGGCGCGTGCGGCCTCCTGGTAGATGTTGGCGAAACCTTCGAGGTAGCCCTCGGGATGGCCCGACGGCACGCGGCTGACACGGCCCGCCACCGGCAGTGCGCCGGCGCCGTTGCGGGTGATCAATTGCTTCGGCTGGCCGAACGGCGTGTACCAGAGATAGTTCGGGTCGGCCTGCACCCATTCCAGCCCACCCTTGGAGCCATAGATGCGCAGCTTCAGCCCGTTCTCGTGGCCGGGCGCCACCTGGCTTGCCCAGATCATGCCCTTGGCCGGATGCGTCTTGCCGATAGGCTTGAAGCGCAGCATGACGTTGACGTTGTCATCGAGAAGCCGGCCCGGCACGAAGGCGTCGAGATCGGCCGACAGGGAGTCCAGTTCCAGCCCCGAGACGAAGCGGGCGAGGTTGTAGGCATGCGTGCCGATATCGCCCAGCGCGCCGCCGGCGCCTGCCTGCTTGGGGTCGGAGCGCCACGCCGCCTGCTTCTGGCCTGTCGCGGCCAAATCCTCGGTCAGCCAGTCCTGCGGATATTCGGACTGCACGATGCGGATGTCGCCGAGAACACCTTTGGCGACCATTTCGCGTGCTTGCCGGATCATCGGATAGGCGGTGTAGTTGTGCGTCAGCACGAACACCTTGCCGGTCTTCTCGACTATCGCCGCAAGCTTTTTCGCCTCGGCCAGCGTCGTCGCCAACGGCTTGTCGCAGATGACGTGGATGCCGGCCTCGAGGAAAGCTTTTGCTGCCGGCACATGGACATTGTTGGGCGTGACGATGGCCACTGCCTCGATGCCGTCGGGGCGCTTCGCCTCGGCCTTGGCCATCTCGGCATAGGATGCATAGCTGCGTGCGGGGTCGAGCCCCAGTTCGGCGGCCGAGGCCTTGGCACGGGCCGGGTCGGCTGACAAAGCACCGGCAACCAGCACGAAATCATTGTCCAGCCGCGCCGCGATCCGGTGCACCGCGCCGATGAACGCGCCTTGCCCGCCGCCGACCATGCCGTAGCGGATCGGGCCGCCTCCCGTTTCCGACTTCGATGCGCCGACCATATCTTGCTCCTCGCTGTTGCTCACCTCCCCCTTGAGGGGAGGTCGATCCGCGCAGCGGATCGGGTGGGGTCGTTGAGGCAGAGCTCGGCATGAACCGACCCCTCCCGGCCCTTCGGGCCACCCTCCCCTCGAGGGGGAGGGGAAACCGCGCTAGATGCCCATCATGGCGCGCAGCATCTTCTTGTCGGTGGTGCCGGCGGCGAAGTCGTCGAATGCCTTTTCGGTCACCCGGATGATATGGTGCTCGATGAAAGGCGCGCCTTCGGCCGCACCATCCTCCGGATGCTTCAGGCAGCACTCCCACTCCAGTACCGCCCAGGAATCATAATTGTACTGCGTCAGCTTGGAAAAGATGCCGCCGAAATCCACCTGTCCATCGCCCAGCGAACGGAAGCGCCCGGCGCGGTTGGTCCAGCTCTGGTAGCCGGAATAGACGCCTTGCCGGCCGGTCGGGTTGAACTCGGCGTCCTTGACGTGAAACGCCTTGATGCGCTCGTGATAGATGTCGATGAATTCTAGATAGTCGAGCTGCTGCAGCAGGAAGTGCGACGGATCGTAGTTGATATTGCAGCGCTTGTGGCCGCCGACCGCGTCGAGGAACATCTCGAAAGTGGCGCCGTCGAACACGTCCTCAGAGGGGTGAATTTCATAGCCGACATCGACGCCGTTGTCCTCGTAGACGTCGAGGATCGGCTTCCAGCGTTTGCCGAGCTCGCCAAACGCTTCCTCAATGAGTCCAGCCGGTCGCTGCGGGAACGGATAGAGGTAAGGGAAAGCCAGCGAGCCGGTAAACGACACTGAAGCATTCAGGCCCAGATTGCGCGATGCTTTAGCGCCGAACTTCATCTGCTCGACAGCCCACTCCTGCCGGGCTGCGGGATTGTTGTGCACCGACGGCGGCGCAAAGCCATCCATCTGCGCGTCATAGGCTGGATGAACCGCGACCAACTGCCCCTGCAGATGCGTCGACAGTTCGGTGATCTCGACGCCCGCGTCAGCGCAGATGCCCTTCACCTCATCGCAATAGGCCTTGGAAGAAGCCGCCTTCTTGAGGTCGAACAGCCGCGCGTCCCAGGTCGGGATCTGCACGCCCCTGTAGCCGAGACCGGCCGCCCATTTGGTGATCGACGCCAGTGAGTTGAACGGCGCGGCGTCGCCCGCGAACTGCGCCAGAAACAGCCCAGGGCCCTTCATTGTCGTCGGCATCGCATCCTCCCTCATTTCTCTCTCGACCGAGCATAGCGCCGATTGGAAGCAGGGCCAGCCACTTTGGTCTTTTCTCAACGGGTGCTTGCACGCACCGCCATTCTGGTATTACCAAATGTGGAAATTTGGTCAAGCCGCGCAATGCGCCATCAAGACCCCAAAATCACCTGTTGCAGGCCTATATATCTCAATAT
>NZ_RZPQ01000705.1:0-3100 GCF_003999135.1 Mesorhizobium sp. M7A.F.Ca.CA.004.06.1.1
GGGTGGCGGTGCGGTCGATCCGGCGGCTGCGGCAGCAGCAACGAGCGGTCTCGGCAGCGCGCTGAACCTGCAGAACATCGTCGGCGGCGCCGGCGGCGGCGCGATCCTGACCGCCATTCTCGGCGCGGTCATGGGCGCCATGAAGAAGTAGGCGGGCCGTTAAGGTCTTTTCAAATGGGCGGCTTCGGCCGCCCATTTCCGTTTTCGGAGCTACCGATGTTCGTCTTGCGAGGGTGGACGCCCTTTGTCCGCGCCTCTACATCACCCGTGAACATCGAAAGGACGATCATGGGTCAGCTCAATGCCGGCATCGTGCCGGTCACACCGTTCCAGCAGAATTGCACCATCCTGTTCGACATGGATGACAAGCATGGCGTCGTCGTCGATCCTGGCGGCGATATCGACAAGGTGCTGGCGGTGCTGAAGGACAATGCGATCTCAGCCGGGGCGATCTGGATAACGCATGGCCACATCGACCATGCCGGCGGCGCAATGGAGTTGAAGGAGGCGCTCGGCGTCGAGATCATCGGTCCGCATGAGGCCGACAAGTCGCTGCTCGACAATCTGGAAAACCAAGGCAAGCGCTACGGCATCGCCGGAGCGCGCAACTGCGTGCCCGACCGGTTCCTGTCCGAAGGCGAGACCGTGTCGTTCGGCGGCCATGTGTTCGAGGTGCTGCACTGCCCCGGCCATGCACCAGGTCACGTCGTATATTACAACCGCGCGGCCAAGTTCGCCCATGTCGGCGACGTGCTGTTCCGCGGCTCGGTCGGCCGCACCGACCTGCCGGGTGGCGACCATGCGGCACTGATCGCTTCGATCAAGGACAAGCTCCTGCCGCTCGGCGACGACATCGGCTTCATCTGCGGCCACGGTCCCGGCGGACGTTTTGGCGAGGAGAGGCGGACCAATCCTTTTCTCGTTTAGAGCAATTCACCATTTCACGGAAACGGCGGGGCCGCTCTAACCCTTTGTTCTGACTCAATTCCCAAGGGAAAACGCTTCGCGCTTTTCCCGGGAAACCGTTTCACACTTTTCCTGGAATTGCTGTAGGGCGTGCCGATATTCGCCTGCCCCAATCCTGTGATGCTCCAAACAGAAAAGCGCTGGCCTTGCGGTCAGCGCTTTTCTGTTGGGGCAGGGAGGCCCTGGTTTAGTTCGCCGTGCAGAAATGCTGTTCGCCGTCATTACCGGTGAACGTGCCGGTGCGGGAATTGAAGGTGCGGTAGCGGTCCGAGCAGTATTCGTACCAATCACGCGTCCACGGCTCGGCATAACGATCAGCGTAGACCACCCGCGGCTCCGCATAGTAGCGGCGGACCGGGGCCGGGCGCACCACCACGTCACGATCGTAGTAACCGTCATCGTAGTAGCGGTCAGCGTCGGGCGGCGGGCGGTCATTGGCCAATGCGCCGCCGATCAGCGCACCGGCCGCGAGGCCGAGCACGCCGGCGGCAATGGCATCGCCGTTGCCATGATGGCCATGATGGCGGCGCCAATCACGTGCGTTGGCGGCGGGCAAGGCCGAAAGCGTGGTGGCGACCACGGCAGCGGCCAGGACGGCGGTCTTGAAAATTCGGTTCATCTCGGTCTCCTTCGTGCCGGCCCGTGTAGTTTCGGGGATGCGGTCCGGCTTTACCAAAGACTAATATGCAACCGTGGCTGAACGGGGGCTGAACGGATTTCGACGAATTTATTCACAACAGGCGTCAAAGGTCACACGCCTCCAGGGAGCGAAAACCATCGCCGGTCCAAGCCGGCTCAGCCGACCGACAGATTGACGGCCTTGGGTCCCTTGCCGCGCTTGTCCGGCTCGGTGTCGAACGACACTTTCTGGCCATCCTCCAGGCCGGGAAGGCCGGACGCCTGCACGGCTGAAATATGGACGAAAACATCCTTCGCGCCATCATCGGGCGTGATGAAGCCGAAGCCCTTGGCATGGTTGAAGAATTTGACGGTGCCGGTCTGCGGCATGGGAAGCTCCTTTGTCCCATAAACTCCAGTCTCGGGCCGGCAAATGCCCGAGTGGAAATTTGTCCTTTATTTTAGCGTCATCGGCAAGAGAAAGTTTTGCGGGCGTCTAAAGCACGTTGCGGCACGCTTTGGGTCTTTGTTTTATGCAAGTCGTAGCCCAGAACCTGGCGGCTTGGGCGACATCACCGGCCCGCGCCTTCGATAAGGAAAAGGCGCGACGAAGATCGCCGCGCCTTTCAAAATTCAGATCCCTCTCCAGGCCAGGTGCAGGCATGGAGCCTCCGTCGCACGTCCGAGTGACATGCGGCGCGCCGATGGCTCAGGCTGCGCGGAGGTTGACGGCCTTGGGGCCCTTGCCCATGCGGTCCGGCTCGACGTCGAAGGTGACCTTCTGGCCGTCAACGAGCGTGCGCAAGCCGGAGGCTTCGATCGCGGAGATATGGACGAACACATCCTTGGCGCCACCATCGGGCGTGATGAAACCGAAGCCTTTGGTCGCGTTGAAGAATTTAACGGTGCCGGTCTGGGCCATTGGGGAAACTCCTTCACCCGTTCAGTCTTTGGTGGTCCCGCCCGCCGCCTGGCGCAAAGGGCAGTTCCCGGTGGTTGCTTCGGCAGTCATGCATTGGCGCATGGTCAAACCCCCCGCCGAAAACGGGGCCGTCAGAGATTCACAGTATCGGGGAAAGGTCGTCCAAAACGTTCCGCTCTCCGGGTCGCAAATGCCCGAACACGGAATTTATCGCACGGAAACGTGATGGTTGCAAGATACCGCCGCGGGCCGCCGTACTGGCGCATCCCGACGCATCAATCGACTGACCTGAGCATCGATGGGCTCGGCATAGGCTTGCTTGCCGGCCGGGTCATCGGCCAGAGCCGGGCCACGAATGGGCCAGACATCGCGGCGCGCTGACCTCCCTTTCGGTCCAGGCGCCGTTGTCGGTTGCCGAGCTCAAACGGGGGTTGCATTTGGCAAGGGAATGGCGAGGATCGGTAACCGGGGACCGATCGTGGGAGATCATCATGAAATTTCTGGCGGCAATCTTTTCGCGGCAGGGTTTTGTCATCCTGTTGCTGTCGGCAGTTCTTGCCGCCTGCACTGTTGTCGTCGATGAGGGACCAGGGC
>NZ_RZPQ01000706.1:0-3093 GCF_003999135.1 Mesorhizobium sp. M7A.F.Ca.CA.004.06.1.1
GGCCGAAGCCGCCTTCCGGCGCATCATCGAGATCAACGTCATCGGCACGGCGCTTGTCACCGCGCGCGCCTTGCCGCGCATGCAGGCCGGCGCTTCGATCATCAACACCGCATCGATCTGGGGCCGCGTCGCCGAAGCGCGGTTCGGCGCCTATGTCGCCTCCAAGCACGCCATCATCGGCCTGACGAAAACCTGGGCCAAGGAACTTGGATCGAAAGGCATCCGCGTCAATGCGGTCTGTCCGGGATGGGTCCGCACGGAAGCATCGATGCGCTCGCTTGGCCGGATGGCCGAGCAAGGCGCCGTCAGTGAAGCAGCACTGCTCGAAGACATCGTTGGCGCGCAAGCCCTGCCCGGCCTGATGGAGCCGGCCGACATGGCCGGCACCTATCTGTTCCTGGCGTCGGATCTCGCGGCCAACATCACCGGGCAGTCGCTCGGCGTCGACAGGGGAGAAGTGCCTTGGTAACCCCGCTGCACGGAAAACGCGCGCTGGTCACCGGTGCGGCCAGCGGCATCGGTCGCGCGACCGCGCTCGCCTTGCGGGACGCCGGAGCCATTGTTCTCGGCTTCGATCTCAAGGCATCCGACGGCGATATCCCGATCCTTGCCTGCGACCTTGCCAATGAGGCCGACATCATTGCCGCGGTCAGGCAAGGCGCGCAACGGATCGGCGGCTACGACATTCTGGTCAACAATGCCGGCATCCTCCATGAAGCACCGCTTGAGGCGATTTCGCTCGACCATGTCGACCGCATGTTCGCCGTCAATGTGCGCGGCGCCATCATCGTGGCACGGGAAGTCCTGCCGCACCTTCCCGATGGCGGCCGCATCGTCAACATCGCCTCCGAGCTCGCCTATCTCGGCCGGTCGAACGCCTCGGTCTATTGCGCGACCAAGGCGGCATTGCTCGGCCTGACCCGCTCCTGGGCGCGAGAGCTTGCCCCTCGCATCCTGGTCAACGCCGTGGCGCCGGGGCCGACCGACACGCCGCTTCTCGGTTTCGAGGCGCTGAGCGAGAGCCAGCGCGCGCAGGAAACGACACACCCGCTGGGGCGGATCGGCCGCCCGGATGAAATCGCTTCCGCGGTGGTCTTCCTTGCCGGCCCCGGCGCCACCTTCTTCACCGGACAATGCCTGGGCGCCAATGGTGGCGCGGCGATGCTTTGAAACGAGATGATCATGAAAGACCGAGTTTTCCTCGCTGAACTGCCATGGCCCGAAGCCGAGAAGAGGATCGCCGCCGGCGCTCCTATCTTCCTGCCGCTCGGCTCGACCGAGCAGCATGGCCACCACATGGCGATGAATGTCGATGTCGTGCTTCCCACCGCCATCGCCGAGACGGTCGCGAAGCAGGTCGGCGGCCTCGTCGCGCCGACCATCGCTTACGGCAACCGCTCGCAGCCGAGAACAGGCGGCGGCCCGGCCTTCCCCGGCACGATCAACATCACGGCGCATACGTTTTCGCTGCTGGTCAAGGATGTGATCTGCGATCTCTATCGCCAGAAGGTCCGGCGTATCGTTGTCCTCAACGGCCACTACGAGAACATCGGCCCGTCAATCGAGGGCATCGAACTGGCGCTCGACACCATCGGCCGCGAGCGTGCGGCGGATCTGACGATCCTGCGCATCGATCATTGGGAAATGGTGCGCACAGAGACGCTGGCGAAAGTGTTCCCCGATGGTTATCCCGGCATCGAGCTGGAACATGCGAGCGTCATCGAAACCTCGATGATGCTGGCGCTGCGTCCCGAGCTCGTCGACCTCGGCAAGGCACTGCATGACGGCCCGGCGCAGTTCAGGCCATATGATCGCTATCCCAAGCCAGCCGAGGAAGTGCCGCCATCCGGCGTGCTGTCGCTGACCGAGGGCTCATCGGCGGAAAAGGGCCGATGGTTGCTCGACGACTGCGAGACCCGCATTGCGGAAATCGTCAAACGCGAATTCTTCTGAGGTGCCGACACCATGAGCAGCAATTTCTTCCAGCCGATCGACGCCTCCGCCGTGCCTCGCTTCGCCGGACTTTCGACCTTCATGAGACTGCCGGCCGTGGCAAGCGCGGAGGGGCTCGACATCGCGCTCGTCGGCATACCGTGGGATGGTGGCACCACCAATCGCGCCGGCGCACGGCACGGCCCGCGCGAGATCCGCAACCAGTCGAGCCTGATGCGGCGCGCCCATCACGTCTCGGGGACCGAGCCGTTCAGCATCGCCAACGTCGCCGATGTCGGCGATCTCTCGGTCAATCCGATCAACCTGCTGGACGGGCTGAAGCGCATCGAGGACGGCATCGCGGCGATCGTGGCAGTGGGCGCCATTCCGCTTGCAGCGGGCGGCGATCATCTGACGACGTTGCCGGTGCTGCGCGCCGTGGCCCGCAAGGCGCCCGTCGGCATGATCCATTTCGACGCGCATTCGGACACCAATGACCGCTATTTCGGCGACAATCCCTATACACGTGGCACGCCGTTCCGCCGCGCCATCGAAGAGGGGCTGCTCGATCCCAAGCGCGTCGTCCAGATCGGCATCCGCGGCTCGATCTATGAACCCGGCGAACATGACTGGGCGGTCGCCCAGGGCATCCGTATCATCTACATGGAGGAGTTCGTCAGGCGAGGCGCGGCCAGCGTCGTGGAAGAGGCGCGCGGCATCGTCGGAAACAATCCTGTTTATGTCACCTTCGACATAGACTGCATCGACCCATCGATGGCGCCTGGGACCGGAACGCCTGAACTTGGCGGCTTCACCACCCGCGAGGCCCAGGAAATGGTCCGCTTGCTCGATGGATTGAACATTGTAGGCGCCGACGTCGTGGAGGTGGCGCCGCCTTTCGACCTGGGTGGAATGACGGCGCTCGCCGGCGCGACGATGATGTTCGAGCTGCTGTGCGTGATGGCGAAGTCGGTTCAAGCAGCGAGAGCGCCAGACTGAGCGCAAGCGTCAAAGCCGCCTGACGCGTCGCCGTCCGCTCAAAGCGGATTCTCGGCATAGAACTCCAGCACGCGCTGCTTGAAGGTCTTGTCCCCGACGGCCAGCATATGGTCCCGGCCCTCGATGTGAAAGGCGCTGGCGTTCGGCATCAACGCTGCAAGC
>NZ_RZPQ01000707.1:0-3090 GCF_003999135.1 Mesorhizobium sp. M7A.F.Ca.CA.004.06.1.1
GTCGAGGCGCAGTGCTTCGGCAAGTGCCGTCAGCACCTCGACGCCGCCGAAAAACAGCATCTGTTCATCCTCGCCGACCGCCAGCAGCCGGAGCGCCGTGCCGTGGCGCCGGAAAAAGTCGACGGCCCCTTGCTGCACATGCTGCAGAGCCTGGTGCTGCAGCCGGCCTATGTTGTCGGGCGGCGCTGGGATGTGCTGGCCTGGAACCCGGCTGCCGTCGCGGTGTTCGGCGACTATGGCTTGCTGGAGGGGGACGCCCGCAACATCGTCCACATGGTGTTCACCAGCCCGCACCACCGGCGCCTCCTGGTCGACTGGGAGCAACTGGCGCGCACCGTGCTGGCCTCCTTCCGGGCCGCGAGTGCGCGTTATGTCGGCGATCCGGATTTCGAGCGGCTGATCGAGTTGATGACGCGTTCGAGCCCCGAATTTCGCGCTTGGTGGCCGCAGCGCGACGTCGCGCACCGGTTGTCGGGGGTGAAGCATGTCCGGCACCCGAGCGCGGGCGCCATGATCTTCGAGCATATGAGCCTGTCGATCGGCGATGGCTCCGACATGAAGCTGATCGTCTATACGCCGCTTGCCGAGCAGAACTCGGTCGCCAAGCTGCAGACATTGCTGGACGCCCTGCCGGCCGAGCGGCGCAGCGCGTAACCCTCCACTTCGTCATCCCAGGGCGGAGCAGCCGCGAAGCGGCGTCGAGGAGACCCTGGGATCCATTCCGTGACATTGGTCGAAGGGTACAGCGGAGCAGAATTTGTACCGTTGCGGCGCGTTGAAGTCGCGGCATGGATTCTAGGGTCTGCGCCGCGTCGCTTCGCTCCTTGCTTCGCCCTAGAATGACGAAATCAATGTGCGCTTCGGCCAATCCCCACCGTCTGGGATAGCCCGACGACTGCCAAGTTGACCCAAGACGTGATCTCGCTGCTACCCCTTCGGCTTGAGGCCATCGAGGAACAATTGTTCGAGAAACCTTGCCGCATCCTCGAAGCGGCCGTCGCCGCCGCGGTTCGGCCCGAGGACGGCGCGGACTTGGACGTCGAAATCGGCATAATGCTGCGTCGTCGCCCAGATCGAGAAGATCAGGTGCCACGGATCGGTCTTGGCGATCTTGCCGGCGCGCATCCAGCCCTTGATGACGGTCGCCTTCTCGTCGACCAGCGTCTTCAACTCTCCGGCCAGCAGCGGCATGATGCGCGGCGCGCCTTGCAGGATCTCGTTGGCGAATAGCCGGCTCTCGCGCGGAAAGTCGCGTGCCATTTCCAGCTTGCGTCTGATGTAGCTGCGCAATTCGGTCAAGGGGTCGCCGATGTCATCGAGTTCACGCAGCGGCGCCAGCCAGGTGTCGAGCAGGCGCTGCATCAGCGTCTCGTGGATGTCTTCCTTGCGGCGGAAATAATAGAGCAGGTTCGGCTTCGACATGCCGGCGGCTTCGGCGATCTGGTCAATGGTCGAGCCACGAAAACCGTTGGTCGAGAAAACCTCGAGCGCCGCCTCCAGGATGAGTTCGCGCTTTTCCTGCTGGATGCGGGTGCGACGAGGAGCGTCCGTGGTCACCGTTGCCAGCCCTCGCGTTGAGGGTCATCTGGACCAATTCTCTGGACCAGTTTTTCCCTAGCCTGTGGAACGCACTTCAGGTGCCGCATTTCCGCTAGTAATCCCTTGACCGCCGACAGGGCGGTGCTAACGTTTGTCCAATCGGTCAAAAATTTGCGTAGCATGAAAACGCGGCAAAGACCAAGCGTTGGGCGCACCGAAACAGATTACAAGGGGAAGTCCTGGTCATGTCCAACCGGCTGAAAGTCACGCCGAACGATCTCAGCGCATTCTGGATGCCGTTCACGGCAAACCGGCAGTTCAAGCAGGCGCCGCGCATGATGGTGTCCGCCAAGGACATGCATTACACGACCAGCGACGGCCGCAAGGTTCTCGACGGCACCGCCGGCCTGTGGTGCGTCAATGCCGGCCACTGCCGTCCCAAGATCACCGAGGCGATCCAGCAGCAGGCCGCCGAGCTCGACTATGCGCCCGCCTTCCAGATGGGCCACCCGATCGTGTTCGAACTGGCCAACCGCCTGGTCGACCTCGCGCCCAAGGGCATGGACCATGTCTTCTTCACCAATTCCGGCTCGGAATCGGTCGAGACCGCGCTCAAGATGGCCATCGCCTATCATCGTGTGAAGGGCGAGGGCTCGCGCACCCGGCTGATCGGTCGCGAGCGCGGCTATCACGGCGTCAATTTCGGCGGCATCTCGGTCGGCGGCATCGTCACCAACCGCAAGATGTTCGGCACGCTGCTCGGCGGCGTCGACCATATGCCGCACACGCATCTGCCCGAGAAGAACGCCTTCACCAAGGGCGTGCCGGAGTATGGCGCGGAACTCGCCAACGAACTGGAGCGCATCGTCGCTCTGCACGACGCTTCCACCATCGCCGCCGTCATCGTCGAGCCGGTCGCCGGCTCCACCGGCGTCATCCTGCCGCCGAAGGGTTATCTCGAGAGGCTGCGCGAAATCTGCACCAAGCATGGCATCCTGTTGATCTTCGACGAGGTCATCACCGGTTTCGGCCGTCTCGGCACGCCGTTCGCCGCCGACTATTTCGGTGTCACGCCAGACATCATGACCACCGCCAAGGGCGTTTCCAACGGCGTCATCCCGATGGGCGCGGTGTTCGTGAAGAAGGAGATCCACGACGCCTTCATGACCGGCCCTGAGCACATGATCGAGTTCTTCCACGGCTACACCTATTCGGGCAACCCGATCGCCTGCGCGGCCGCACTCGGCACGCTCGACACCTACAAGGAAGAGGGCCTGCTGACCCGCGGCGAGGAGCTGGCGCCGTACTGGGAAGACGCGCTGCATTCGCTGAAAGGCGAGCCGAACGTCATCGATATCAGGAACATCGGCCTGATCGGCGCGATCGAGCTGGCGCCGATCGCCGGCCAGCCGACCAAGCGGGCCTTCTCGGCCTTCGTCAAGGCGTTCGAGCGCGGCGCGCTGATCCGCACCACCGGCGACATCATCGCGCTGTC
The DNA here is from genome assembly GCF_003999135.1 of Mesorhizobium sp. M7A.F.Ca.CA.004.06.1.1. Lineage (NCBI taxonomy): Bacteria > Pseudomonadati > Pseudomonadota > Alphaproteobacteria > Hyphomicrobiales > Phyllobacteriaceae > Mesorhizobium > Mesorhizobium sp. M7A.F.Ca.CA.004.06.1.1. The sequence goes on from NZ_RZPQ01000707.1 coordinate 3,035, forward strand.
GCCGCCGCTGATCATCACCAAGGGCCAGATCAACGAATTGATCGACCATGTCAGAG
>NZ_RZPQ01000708.1:0-3085 GCF_003999135.1 Mesorhizobium sp. M7A.F.Ca.CA.004.06.1.1
GTGCTGGAAACGACCGAGCCGGCGCCGCCTGGCGATCCGGCGGCTCGCGCGGCACTGGTCGGGCGGGCAGGGGGCAGCGCCCGCAACGCGATCCTGTTGACGCAGTATGGCGGGCTGGAGATCGCCTCCACGCTCGACGCTCTGGTCACCGGCAGAAAGAGCGATGTCGGCGGCGCGTTTCGCCTCGCCGAAGCCGTGGCCGGCCGCGATCAGGCGATCCAGTTCGATATCTTCAACCGCCGGGCGCTGGACCTGTTGTCGGACGCGGCAAGTCAGGCAGCACTGGCGGGCGATCTCGCACGGGCCAAAAAATTGTCGGACACTTGGCATGAGGCGCTGGACGCTATATCTGAGACCGATACCTACAATCTCGACAAGAAGCAGCACGCCCTGATCATGATCGACCGCCTGAATTCTGCAATGCGAATGTGACGGTTTTCCCGATGCATGCCGTTGTCCCCAAAACCGGGGCCACTTTTGGGCGGCATGCATTGGCATCGGGATGGCAAATGCTGCCTCGATACGATATCCACCGCCACGCCTTTCCATTCAGACATTCATGACGGTTCATTCATGTCACGCGACAAGTTCTACATCACCACCCCGATCTTTTATCCGAACGGCAAGCCGCATATCGGCCACGCCTATACGGTCATTGCAACCGATGCCCTGGCGCGCTTCCAGCGCCTGGATGGCAAGGACGTATTCTTCCTGACCGGTACCGACGAACACGGTCTGAAGATGCAGCAAACGGCCGAGAAGGAAGACATAACGCCGCTGGCGCTGGCCGACCGCAATTCGGCGATTTTCCGCGCCATGACCGATGCGATGGGTGGCTCGAACGACGACTACATCCGCACGACGGAACCGCGCCACTACGAATCCTGCCAGGCAATCTGGAAGGCGATGGCCGCCAATGGCGACATCTATCTCGACCGCTATAGCGGCTGGTACTCGGTGCGCCAGGAAGCCTATTTCGACGAAGGTGAGACGATCGTCGGCGACGACGGCGTGCGTCGCGAACCGCTTGGATCGCCCGTCGAATGGAACGAGGAAGAAAGCTACTTCTTCAGGCTTTCCGCCTATCAGGACAAATTGCTGGCGCTTTATGAGAGCCAGCCCGACTTTGTCGGTCCGACCGAGCGCCGCAACGAGGTGCTCAGCTTCGTCAAGTCCGGGCTGAAGGATCTGTCGATCTCGCGCACGACCTTCAAATGGGGCGTGCCGGTGCCGGGCGACGACAAGCATGTGATGTATGTCTGGGTCGATGCCTTGACCAACTACATCACCGCCGCCGGCTATCCCGACACAAAGGCCGAGCAATGGCGCTATTGGCCGGCTACGCACATCATCGGCAAGGACATTGTCCGCTTCCATGCGGTCTATTGGCCGGCCTTTCTGATGTCGGCGGGCATCGAGTTGCCAAAGCGCGTTTTCGCGCATGGCTTCCTGTTCAACCGCGGCGAGAAGATGTCGAAATCGGTTGGCAACGTCGTGGATCCATTCGCGATGGTCGAGCACTACGGTCTCGACCAGGTGCGCTACTTCTTCCTGCGCGAGGTGCCCTTCGGCAACGACGGCAGCTACAGCCATGACGCGATCGTCAACCGCACCAATGCCGACCTTGCCAATGGTCTCGGCAACCTGGCGCAGCGCTCGCTGTCGATGATCGCCAAGAACTGCGGCGGCGTGGTGCCACAGCGCGGCGACCTGACGGATGCCGACAGCGCGATCCTGGACCAGGCCGTCGCCGCTCTCGACACCGCGCGCAAGGCGATGGCCGAGCAGGGCATCCATCTGGCGCTGGCGTCGATCTTCGGCGTGGTGGCGGAAGCCGATCGCTACTTTGCCGGAGAGGCGCCATGGGCGTTGAAGAAGACCAACCCGGTGCGCATGGAAACGGTGCTGTGGACGACCGCCGAAGTCGTGCGCCGCGTGGCGGTGCTGTGTCTGCCCTTTACTCCGGGATCAGCCGCCAAACTGCTCGATCTGCTGGCGGTGCCGGCGGACAGCCGCGATTTCGCGCATGTCCACGCGGACCATGCGCTGGTGCCGGGCACCGCGTTACCCGTGCCGGAAGGGGTTTTCCCACGTTACGTCGACCAGCCGGACGCGAACGTCTGATGCTCGTCGACAGCCACTGCCATCTGGATTTTCCAGATTTCGCCGAGGAGCGGGCTTCCATTGTCGCTCGCGCCAAGGCGGCCGGTATAGGCCGCATGGTGACGATCTCAACTCGCGTGAAGAGATTTCAGCAAATTATTGAAATTGCAGAGACTTTCGACGAAATATACTGTTCGGTCGGCACCCATCCGCACAATGCCGCGGAAGAGCTAGACGTAACATCTGCCGATCTGGTACGGCTGGCCGCCCACCCGAAAGTGGTTGCGATCGGCGAGGCCGGTCTCGACTATTTCTACGACAAGGCGCCACGCGATGCGCAGGCACAAGGCTTTCGCAATCACATCGCCGCCGCACGCGAAACGGGGCTGCCGCTGGTCATCCATTCGCGCGATGCCGATGCAGATATGGCTGATATTCTTGAGGCCGAAACGGGGAAGGGCGCCTTCCCCTTCATCCTGCATTGCTTTTCTTCCGGACATAGGCTCGCCGAAATTGGCGTCGCTCTCGGCGGCTACGTGTCGTTCTCGGGTATCCTGACCTTCAAGAATTCGGCTGAGTTGCGCGCCATTGCCGCCGATGTGCCGCATGACCGCCTGCTGGTCGAAACCGACGCGCCCTACCTGGCGCCCGTGCCGTTTCGCGGCAAACGCAACGAGCCGGCCTATGTCGCCCATACCGCCAAGGTGCTGGCCGAAACCATCGGCGTCAGCGAAGCTGAAATCGCCGATCTGACGACGGATAATTTCTTCCGGCTGTTCGGCAAGATGCCGCGGCCTGTAGAGCAAAGCGCCTGAACGATGACCGACCGGCTGCGCCTCACCATTCTCGGCTGCGGCTCGTCGCCGGGTACGCCGCGCATCACCGGCGACTGGGGCAATTGCGACCCCGACAACCCGAAGAACCGGCGCACGCGTGCCGCCGCACTCGTCGAGCGGATCGCGTCGAATGGCGGCCGCACGAC
>NZ_RZPQ01000709.1:0-3077 GCF_003999135.1 Mesorhizobium sp. M7A.F.Ca.CA.004.06.1.1
ATGCCCGAGTCCGCGTTCAGCTCTCTTCTCCCCGTATAGTGACGGGGAGAAGAGAGCTGAACGCGGACTCGGGCATTCTCTTGCAACCTGGACGACTGGCGAAACCATCGACGAGGGCGTCCTTCTCCCCGTCGCTATACGGGGAGAAGTGCCCGGCAGGGCGATGAGGGGCGGCGCAGAACGACCAAGATTTGGGCCTACCACCGAGCCAAGCTCTGAAACAAAACGCAGCGAAAATGAAACAATCCCGCCACGGGTACGGCATTGTGCCGACACAATCGTCGCCGATAAAGCGCGGGAAATGAGGGGTTCGCGGCCATGACCAGCACAGCAAGATTCCACGCCATCGACAGCGATGCCGAATTGCCCGCACGCCTGCGCCCGGCCGACATCAACGCCCCGAAAATGATCAGCCAGGCTGCCGGCCCGTTCGAAGTGCCCGGCGAGACCGGCAAGGGACCATCCATGCGCGACGCGTTGATGACCGGCCTGCTGGTGATCTATCCGACCGTGGCCACGGTGGTGGCGATCGTCGCCGGCCTGGTGCTGGCCAGCGCCAACGGCACCTGAGCCTATTTCGGCCGCCTGAAAGCCTTCCGCTGCTTCTCGACCTCTTTGCGGCAGACGCAGCCCTCGAGGTGGTCGTTGACCAGGCCCATGGCCTGCATGAAGGCGTAGACCGTGGTCGGGCCGACAAAGCTCCAGCCGCGTTTCTTCAGCTCCTTCGAAATCCGCACCGAGACGGCCGTTGTCGGGTTGGCGCGCAGATGGGCGAGGTCGACGATTTGCGGCCGCTCGTCCTTACCGGGTTCGAACTTCCAGAACCAGGCGGCCAGCGAGCCGAATTCGTCGGCCATTTCGCGGGCGCGCTTGGCGTTGTTGATGGTCGAGACGATCTTGCCGCGATGGCGGATGATGCCGGCATTGCCGAGCAGGCGTTCGACATCCTTGTCGGTGAAGGCGGCGACCTTGTCGAACTCGAAATTAGCGAAGGCTTCGCGAAAATTCTCCCGCTTGCGCAGGATGGTCAGCCACGACAGGCCCGACTGAAAGCCTTCGAGGCAGATCTTTTCGAACAGCCTGCGGTCGTCGGCCACAGGCCGGCCCCATTCATGATCGTGGTAGTGCAGATAGTCGGGCAGATTGCCGTGCCAGAAGCAGCGCGCGACACCGTCGGGACCGGCGAGCAGGCCGGTGTTTTCCTTGTCCATAAGCCAAAATCCGTTCGTTAACGCGCTTTTGCGCGGCATTTACTGCGGCTTTACCAGATTCCTGAACCCTGCGGTAACCACACCAAAAGGTTTACCGACAGTTCCGCATTTTACGCATTCCGATTCATGTTTCGGTTGCTGCTTGCGCGCCAATGATCGCCGAACCGGGAGGACGTTTCCACCCGTTTTGTATCAGACGATCAAGGTGCGTTACGATGAAGACAGTTCTGTTTCCCGTGCTCGGCGCCGTGGCTGTGTTTGCCGCCGGCGTCACACCCTCCACCGCCGGCGACCGCTATGCCGACAGGCCGCCGGTAATGGTGAGCCCCGACCTTTCCGCACCCTGGGTGCTGCAGCTTGGCCAGGCACCCGGCATCGTGCGCCAGAACCGCCAGGTGGTGCAGCAACAGCGGCGCCTGCGCCTGGCGCAGCCCGACCGGGTGCAGACGGCGGCGGTGCAGCCGCCGGCCAAGCGCATGCTCGCGCGTCCTCAGATCAACCCGATCTACCTGCCGCAGGAAGTCGACTATGACGGAGGCCAGAAGCCGGGCACGATCGTCATCGACACCACCCAGAACTTCCTCTACCTCGTCGAGAAGAACGGCAAGGCAAGGCGCTATGGCGTCGGCACCGGCAAGCCGGGCTTCGAATGGTCGGGTACGCACAAGATCACCAGCAAGCGCGAGTGGCCGGACTGGCGCCCGCCGGCGCAGATGATCAAGCGCGAAGCCGCCAAGGGCCGCTATTTGCCGACCTATCTTGCCGGCGGCGCGGAGAACCCGCTTGGCGCCCGCGCGCTCTACCTCGGCACGACCGAATACCGCATCCACGGCACCAACCAGCCGTGGACGATCGGCGGCGCGGTGTCGTCAGGCTGCATCCGCATGCGCAACGAGGACGTCGTCGACCTTTATGAGCGGGTCAATGTCGGAACCACGGTCGAGGTGATATAATAATCCTTGCGAATCACCTGGCCAGCAAAGCAGTCCGCTTTTCGAGGCCAGTTTAGGGATAACGGGGGACGGGCCGTATGGGGATGCGGCCGGTCAGGAAGGGCAGCACGGGAAACCGCGCTGCCCTTTCCGTTTTTGAGCAGAAATCGAGGGCAAAGGTCACCCACGCGTCGCGCAACGGGCATAGCGGTTCGCTTTCATGCTGCCCTTTACCGCATTCTTTTGCTATCTCGGTGGCTAGTTCCACAAAAGAGTTCACCCATGCCCCTGTCCGAAGACAGCCGTTATCTCAAGGGCGGCCCGGTCGCCCAGCGCATCATCGCCGCCGTTGCCGAGGACGCAGCGATCGCCAAAGCCGAGGGTTTTCCCCCCAAGCTGGTCTCGATCACCGTCGGAGACACCGATGCGGTGGATGTTTATGTGCGCAACCAGCGCGCCAAGGCTGAGCTCGCCGGCATCGATTTCGAGGAGCGGCGCTTTCCCGCCACCATCACGGCAGGCGAGTTGGAAGCGGCCATTCACGGCCTGAATGCCGATCCGCGCGTCACCGGCATCATCATCCAGCGGCCGGTCCCGGTGCATATCCCGATCAGGACATTGCAGGCGGCGGTGCATCCGCTCAAGGATGTCGAAGGCATGCATCCGGCCTCGATCGGCAACATCGTCTACAATCAGCTCGATCTCGCGCCTTGCACGGCGGCCGCCTCGGTCGAACTGCTCAAGGAAACCGGCCTCGACCTCAAGGGACTGGAAGTCGTCATCGTCGGCCATTCGGAAATCGTCGGCAAGCCGATCGCCTTCCTGCTGATGAGCGAAGGCGCGACGGTGACCGTGTGCCATCACATGACGCGGTCGGTCGCCGCCCATGCGCGACGTGCCGATGCGCTGTTCGTCGCCGTCGGCAAGCCGCGGC
>NZ_RZPQ01000070.1:0-14002 GCF_003999135.1 Mesorhizobium sp. M7A.F.Ca.CA.004.06.1.1
GGGCAGGAGCGTGCTGCACTGCCCCTATTGCCACGGCTACGAGGTTTCCGGCGGGCCGCTCGGCGTGCTCGCAACCGGCCCGATGTCCCTGCATCAGGCACAGCTGATCGCCGATTGGGGTGATGTCACACTGTTCGGCAATGGTCTGTTCGAACCCGACACAGATCAGATGCGCGCGTTGGAGAGCCGAAAGGTGCGGTTTGAGCCCACCAGCGTTGCCGAGCTAAGGGAAGACGGCTCCGGCGGGTTGATCGTCCACCTCGACGATAGCCGAAAGGCCGGCGTCAGGGCGATGTTCACCGCGCCGCGCAACATCATGGCCAGCCCGCTGGCCGAACAGCTCGGCTGCGGCTTCACCGAAGGCCTCCTCGGCCCGGTGATATCAGTCGATGACAGGCAGCAGACGACCGTGCCCGGCGTCTACGCCGCCGGCGACGCGGCACGTTCGATGCACAATATTGCCTTTGCGGTATCGGGTGGCACCTTTGCGGGCGTCTGCGCCCACCAGTCGCTTGTGTTCGGCTAGAACCCGGCTTCCTCGCCGGCGATGCTGAGCCGCGCGCCGGCCTGGGCCAGGGCGGCAGCCAGGTCGTGCGGCGGCGAGCGGTCGGTGGCGAGTTCGGAAAAGCTGTCGAAGCCGCAGACCTGGACCAGACCAAGACGGCCGAATTTCGAGTGATCGGTGATGACGAGGGACCGCTGGCCGCGCGACAGCACCATGCGGGCGAACTCGGCCTCATCCAGATCAAAATCCATGACGCCCATCACCGCGTCGACGCCGCCGGTGGAAATGATGGCGTGGCTGACCGAAAAACGACTGACAAAATCAATCGCCGAGGCACCGAAAGCAGCGCCGGAATCGCTGCGCAGCTCGCCGCCCGCCATATAGACCTTGTTGCCGTTGATGGTGGCCAGGGTGCGGGCAATATCCGAGGAATTGGTGACGACCGTCAGGCGCCGGTGGCCGAGCAGTTCACGCGCAAGGAACGAGGTCGTCGTGCCGGTGTCGAGCATGATCGATTCGCCGTCGCGTATGGTGGCGGCGACCATGCGGGCAATGACGCGCTTGGCGTCGGCGTTCTCACGCATACGCCGCTCGAACGGCGCTTCGCCGATCATCGACGGCAGGCCGATGGCGCCATGCATCTTGAGGACAGAGCCATCACCAGTCAGTGGCTTGACGTCGCGGCGCACCGTCTCGAGCGACACGCCCAGCCGGTCGGCCAGACTGGCGATGGTGACGGTGCCCTCTTCCTGCAGGAGCCGCAGGATCTCGCCGTGTCGTTTGGACTGGGCCATCTGGTTTCCCGAACTGATGCTCCTGACCGATTTTAAGGTAATTCAAGTGCTTTTAAAGGAACTACCTTACGCTTTCGGGCAAAATACCCAAAAAAAGTCACACCTTTTTATTGACAAGCGGGCAGCCCTGGCGTGAAATCGAAGACATCAACAGGCTTCAGATCTGCGACTGGGGGCAGTGCCGCAACTCAGCGATCAGGCCGTTTGGAAACGTGCCTGTTCAAGGAATTTTCAGATCCGCGGGGGCGGATGCCGGGCTCAAAAACCTGGCCAAGGGGCTCGTCGGTGCGGTGCGGGATACCGATCCTGGCGTCCCGCACCGACGAGATCATTTACGTTTCTCCCGCCATCGTTGCGCTGTTCACGGCGCCTTGTCGAAGCCCAGCAAACCAGGGATGTTCCGTGACCGCCGAAGATCGCATCCGCGCCCTGCCCTGCTGGACCGGTAGCATCGAGATCGCACCGCTGCCCGGCGGCCTGAGCAACGCGAATTATGTGGTCACGGACGCGGCCGGACGACATGTCGTGCGCTTCGGCAAGGACTATCCGTTCCACCATGTCTTTCGCGAGCGCGAGGTTATGACCGCGCGGGCGGCGCATGCCGCCGGTTTCGCGCCAGCCGTCCGCCATGCCGAACCAGGCATACTGGTGACGGAATTTCTCGGTGCGAAAACCTATCTGGCGGAAGACGTGCGCGCCAATCTCGGCCGGGTCGCGGCCCTGATGCGCGCCTTCCACCGGGAGATGCCCAATCACGTCTCGGGCGCCGGCTTCATGTTCTGGGTGTTCCATGTCATTCGCGACTATGCGCGCACGCTTGAAGAAGGCGGCAGCCGCAAGCGCAGCGACTTGCCGCGCCTTTTGACACTGGCCGACGAACTGGAGCGCGCGCAGAAACTGCTGCCGATCGTCTTTGGCCACAATGACCTGTTGCCGGCCAATATTCTCGACGACGGCAACAGACTATGGCTGATCGACTTCGAATATGCCGGCTTCAACACGGCGATGTTCGACCTCGCAGGCGCCGCCTCCAATGCCGGCATGAGCGACGAGGAATCCTTTGCCTTCCTGACCGCCTACTTCATGAAGGAACCGGACGAGGCGATCCGCCGTTCGCACGCGGCCATGCAATGCGCCTCGCTGCTGCGCGAGGCGATGTGGAGCATGGTCTCCGAGCTCTATCTCGACGCACCGGGCATCGACTACGTCGCCTACACCGAGGAAAACCTCGCCCGGCTCGACGCGGCACTGGAAAACTACCGGACAAAATACGGGATACAGAAATCATGACATTGCCGAGCCAGGCCGCCATCGTCGTCATCGGCGGCGGCATCATCGGCTGTTCGACGGCCTATCATCTGGCGCGCGACCACAAGGCTGACGTGGTGCTGCTGGAGCAGGGCAAGCTGACCTCGGGTTCGACCTGGCATGCCGCCGGCCTTGTCGGGCAATTGCGCTCGTCGGCGTCTATCACCCGCGTGCTGAAATACTCCGTCGACCTCTACAAGGGACTGGAGGCCGAGACCGGTCTCGCCACCGGCTGGAAGATGACCGGTTGCCTCAGGCTCGCCACCAACGCCGACCGCTGGACCGAGTACAAAAGGCTGGCGACGACAGCAAAAAGCTTCGGCATGGACATGCAATTGCTGTCGCCGGACGAGGTGAAAAGGATGTGGCCGCTGCTGGAGACCGGCGATCTCGTCGGCGCCTCCTGGCTGCCGACTGACGGCCAGGCGAGCCCCTCCGACATCACGCAGTCGCTGGCCAAGGGCGCGCGCATGCATGGCGCCAAACTGTTCGAGGATGTTCGCGTCACCGGCTTCGAGATGAAGGACGGCCGCATCGCGGCGGTGAAGACCAGCAGGGGCGACATCGCCTGCGACAAGGTGGTCAACTGCGCCGGCCAATGGGCGCGGCAAGTGGGGGCCATGGCCGGCATCAACGTGCCGCTTCAGCCGGTGAAGCACCAGTACATCATCACCGAGAAGATCGACGGGCTGGCGACCGACGCGCCGACCATCCGCGACCCTGACCGACGCACCTATTTCAAGGAGGAAGTCGGCGGGCTGGTGATGGGCGGCTATGAGCCTAACCCGCAGGCCTGGGCGACTGGTCTCCCCGGCGACGACGTTCCCAATGATTGGGAATTCAGGCTGTTCGACGACGACTACGACCATTTCGAGCAGCACATGAGCCAAGCGATCGCGCGTGTGCCGGCGCTGGAAACCGTCGGCGTCAAGCAGATGATCAACGGGCCGGAGAGTTTTACGCCGGACGGCAATTTCATTCTCGGCACAGCGCCCGAATGCGCCAACATGTTCGTCGGCGCCGGCTTCAACGCCTTCGGCATCGCCTCGGGCGGCGGCGCCGGCTGGGTGCTGGCGCAGTGGGTGGTCGATGGCGAAGCACCGCTCGACCTGTGGGTGGTCGACATCAGGCGCTTTTCCAACCTGCACCGCGACCGGCAGTGGGTCTGCGACCGCACGCTGGAGGCCTATGGCAAACACTATACGATCGGCTTTCCGCATGAAGAGTATGCCAGCGGGAGGCCGCGCATCGTCTCGCCGCTGTACGAGCGGCTGAAACAGCAGCGCGCCGTATTCGGCTCGAAGCTCGGATGGGAGCGGCCGAACTGGTTCGCACCGCTAGGCGTCGAGCCGCAGGACATCTATTCGATGGGCCGGCAGAACTGGTTCGCGGCGGTCGGCGACGAACACCGGCATGTGCGGGATAAGGTCGGCATCTTCGATCAATCGTCTTTCGCCAAATACGAGCTGACCGGGCCAGATGCGTTGAAGGCGCTGGACTGGATCTGCGCCAACGACGTCAGCAAGCCGGTCGGCCGGCTGACCTATACGCAGCTTCTCAACACGCGCGGCGGCATCGAGGCCGATCTGACGGTGGCGCGGCTGGCCGAAGAGAAGTTCTATATCGTCACCGGCACCGGTTTCCGCACGCATGATTCCTCATGGATCAGCGATCATATCGGCGAAGGGCTCGACGCCAGGCTTGTCGACGTCACCGAGGATTTCGGCACGCTGTCGCTGATGGGTCCTCGGGCGCGCGACGTGCTCTCGGTGGCGACCGGAGCCGACGTGTCGAATGCCGGCTTCCCGTTCGGCCATGTGCGCGAGATTGCCATCGCCGGCCACACGGTTCGGGCACTGCGCGTCACCTATGTCGGCGAACTCGGCTGGGAACTGCATGTGCCGATCGCGGCCACCGGCGAAGTCTTCGACGCACTGATGGCGGCAGGCGAGAAGCATGACATCCGACCGGTCGGCTATCGGGCGCTGGAATCGCTAAGGCTGGAAAAAGGCTATCGCGCCTGGGGATCCGACATCACCCCCAACGACACGCCACAGGAAGCCGGGCTCGGTTGGGCGGTCAAGCTGCGCAAGAACACCGATTTCGTTGGACGGCGCGCGCTGGAAAAGACCAGCGGCGCGGCACTGAAGAAACGCTTTGCCGGCTTCACGGTCGAAGACCCCGAGATCGTGCTGCTCGGCCGCGAAACCATCCTGCGCAATGGCGAGCCGGTCGGTTATCTCAGCAGCGGCGGTTACGGCTACACGCTGGGCAGGAACATCGGCTACGGCTATGTGCGCAACGTCGACGGGGTGAGCGACGACTTTCTCGTCTCCGGCGGCTATGAACTGGTGGTTGCGATGGAGAGGACACCGGCCAATATCCACCTCGAGCCGATGTATGATCCGGCAGGCGCCAGGGTCAAAGCGTAGGTCAAATAACGCGCAAAGCGAGGCCGCGGCTTGGCACGGTGTCGGCTTCGCCCGGCATGGAGACGTAAGGACGCGTTTCCTCAACGCGGGTGACGAGGCCTTGCGCCTCGATCTCGCCGACACGCGTGGCAAAGCCGGCATCCCACAGCGTGTTCTTGACCGTCAGCACGATCACGCCGCCCGGGCGGCAGATGCGGATTAGCTCGTCCAGCCCCGCGACGCCGACATGGCCCGAGGTGAAGACGCCGGCCGAGATGATCCCGGCATAGGCATCATCGGCAAAGGGCAGATGACCGCCGAGCGCAAGGCAGTGGAGCGCGGAATAGACGCCCTTGCGGGCCGCCTGATCCAGCATGCCTTGTGAAATATCGAGTGCCTCGACTTGCGGGTAACCAGCAATATCAAGCCATTCGCCGATGAGCCCGGTGCCGGCCCCGGCATCGAGCAGCGGTGCTGAACCGCGCGGCAGATGGCGGGCCAGCAACGCAAGGCAGATCGTTGGATGGCGATAGCCGGCGGCCGACATGTCGGCGTCATAGGTTTCCGACCAGCGGTCATAGAGTGCGGCCACCTCTTCGGGCCGCTTTGCCGCGTAGGCCGCGCCGAGCGCGCCCTGATGTTTGCTGTCCGCCACTTTTATCCAGTCCGCCAATTTTTGATCTCGCAGTGATGATAGCCAAAGCGCGAAAATTGTGGAACCGTCGCTGCGACAAATAACAGCGTGGGGGCGCAGGCATGGTGACAGACGAGGCGCGTGCCGCACTGGACGCCATTCCCATGCTGGCCGGCTACAGCGGGCCGCTGGAACGGCTGGGCGGCCTCACCAATCTCGTCTTCAAGGCCGGCGACTTCTGCCTGCGCATTCCCGGCAAGGGCACCGAGGAATACATCAACCGGGCCAACGAAGCGGTGGCCGCGCGCGAAGCTGCAAAGGCAGGGGTCAGTCCCGAGGTGCTGCATGTCGACCCCGGTACCGGGGTGATGGTGACACGCTACATCGCCGGCGCCGAAACGATGTCGCCGGAGAAATTCCGGACACGTCCGGGCAGTCCGGCACGCGCCGGCGAAGCCTTTCGCAAGCTGCACGATTCAGGCGCGGTGTTTCCCTTCCGCTTCGAATTGTTCGCGATGATCGACGATTACCTCAAGGTGCTGTCCACCAAGGAGGTCGCCCTGCCCGCCGGTTATCATGACGTGGTGCGCGAGGCGGAAACCGTGCGCTCGGCGCTGGCCGCCCATCCGCTGCCGATCGTCGCCTGCCACTGCGATCCGCTGTGCGAGAACTTTCTCGATACTGGCGAGCGGATGTGGATCGTCGACTGGGAATATTCGGGCATGAACGATCCGCTCTGGGACCTTGGCGACCTCAGCGTGGAGGGCAAGTTCGACGCCGCCCAGGACGAAGAGATGATACGCGCTTATTTCGGCGGCGAGGCGAGGCCGGCGGAGCGCGGCCGCATCGTCATCTACAAGGCAATGTGCGACCTGTTGTGGACCTTGTGGGGGCTGATCCAGCTCGCCAACAACAACCCGGTCGATGATTTTCGCGCTTATGCGGATGGCCGTTTCGCTCGCTGCAAGGCGTTGATGGAGACGCCGGAGTTTTCGCGGCATCTGGCAGCAATACACCGGGACTGAGCCTGGACTAACTCACGCCCTTCGGCACGTTTTCGGGCGGCACAGTGATCTCGACCACTTTCTGGCGATGGAAGATGAACAGGCCGGCGAGAACAACGATGGCCGAGCCGATCAGGATGCGCGGACCGGGAACGTCGCCGAAGAACACCAGGCCGAACACCACCGCCCACAGCAGCAGTGTGTAGTGCAGCGGCGCCAATGTCGAAGCCGGCGCCAGCTTGAGCGCCCTGGTGATCATCAGGTGGGCGCCGCAGGAGACGATACCGAGCAGCAGCATGGCGCCGAGATCGAGTGCCGACGGCGTCTGCCAGGCGCCGATGGTCAGCACACCGCCGACCAGCAGCGTGCCGATGGTTTGCCATGTCACCAGATTGGTGTCGCTGGTGCCACGCAGGCGGCGGTTGAGGATGATGGCGAAGGCGAAGGAGATGCTGCCTACCAGCGCAAAACCCGATGACAGCGAGAACGCCGCCGAGGACGGTTTCAGCATGATCAAAACGCCGCAGAAGCCGAGCAGGATCGCCATCCAGCGGCGCCAGCCGACCTTTTCGCCAAGCAGGAGGTGCGAGAGTGCCGCAACGTAGATCGGCCCGGCCATGTAGAAACTCATCACATCGGCAAGCGGCAGATAGACCACGGCGGCATAGAATAGCGCGGTGTCGAGCGTGGTCATCACCACCCGCAGCAGCTGCAGCTCCAGGCGTTCCATGCGAAACAGCTTGGCCGGGCCCTGATTGGCGATCATCGGGCCGAGCACGAAGAAGGCGCCGATAGAGCGGATCAGCACCACCTGGCCGACGGAGAAGCTGGCGACCAGCCACTTGCCCATGGCGTCGTTCAGCGCAAACAGGAAGTCGCCGGCCAGCATCAGCAGAATGCCGGCCAGAAGCACATTCCTGATCGTCGAATTCTGCGCCACGGGCTGCGTCATGCCGATCCCGATTCCTCCCTAGTTAGCCGCGTCGTAGACGGAAGCGGCGGCTTTGACGAGGAGAAAACCGGAAATCGGCAAGGCCAGCCTCGGGAATCGGCTGGGTCTGCGCGATTCAGTTCCCTTTTGGCTGCGGCCTGAGAATAATGGGCCGATAGATCACCGGCCTGTCCCAGGGGTCGAAAGCCGGGGTGCGTCTGAGCTCCGCACGCCGCTCCAGATCGATGCGCTGCAGACACTCGGCAAAGGCGTCATTCTTCTTGACGAAGCCGTAGGACCGGCATTTCGCTTCGTCGGCGGCGCGGCGGTCCTCTGCCGTCACCGTCGTGCAGCCGGTGCAAAGCACCGTCAACGCCACCGCCATCACAGTCTTGCGCCACATGGAATCCTCCTCGAATAAAAGTGGAGTCTTTATGTAGACTTATTTCCGGACGGGCGAAGCTCAGACCCTTGATGCAGATGCGGTGTCCTATTGGTCCTGATGCGAATGGTGCCGTCGGTTCACAAGTACCGGCCTTCCGTCGATGGACAGCCTGGTTTCCTGCTTCGTCCGCTCCGCCACCACCTTGCCCCTGGCGATGACGCACAGGCGTTCGGCGCGCAGGCGCAGGGCCTCCACCGGATTGCCGGCATCGAGGACGACCAGGCTGGCGCGCTTGCCGACCGCCAGGCCGAGATGATCGAGGCCCATGATCGCGGCATTGACGTTGGTGACCATGTCGAAGCAGCGCGCCATCTCCGCCGGGCTCGACATCTGAGCGACGTGCAGGCCCATGAAGGCGACATCGAGCATGTCGGCGGTGCCTAGCGAATACCAGGGATCGAGCACGCAATCCTGGCCCCAGCCGACGCGAATGCCGAGCGCCAGCATTTCCTTGACCCGAGTCAGGCCCCGGCGCTTCGGGAAGGTGTCGTGGCGGCCCTGCAGCATGATGTTGATCAGCGGATTGGGAATGACCGAGACGTCGGCCTCGGCGATCAGCGGCAGCAGCTTCGAGACATAGTAATTGTCCATCGAATGCATCGAGGTGAGGTGCGAACCGGCGACCTTGCCCTGCAGACCAAGGCGCTGCGTCTCATACGCAAGCTGTTCGATGTGACGCGACAGCGGATCATCGGTCTCGTCGCAATGCAGGTCGACCATCAGGCCGCGCCTGGCCGCGATCTCGCACAGCTCCGTTACCGAGCGCGTGCCGTCGGCCATGGTGCGCTCGAAATGCGGGATGCCGCCGACAATGTCGACGCCCATGTCGAGCGCGCGAATGGTGTTTTCACGCGCCGATGGAGCGCGATAAAACCCGTCCTGCGGGAAAGCGACCAGTTGCAGGTCGATATAGGGAGCGACCGTCTTCTTGACCTCGAGCAGCGCCTCGACCGCCAGCAGCCTGTCATCGCAGACATCGACATGGGTGCGGATTGCGAGTAGGCCCATCGACACCGCCCAGTCGCAATAGGCCAATGCGCGATCACGCACCGCCTCATGCGTCAAAAGCGGCTTCAACTCGCCCCATAGCGAAATGCCTTCGAGCAGTGTACCCGACGCATTGATGCGCGGAATGCCGTAGGAGAGCGTCGCGTCCATGTGGAAATGCGGATCGACGAAGGGCGGCGAGACCAGGTTGCCGCGGGCGTCGACCTCGGTCCGCGCAGGACCCTGCAGGGTGGGCTCGATCGCCGTGATCGTCTCACCGTTGATGCCGATGTCGGCAACCCTGCCATCAGGCAGTGTGCCGCCGCGAACGATAAGGTCGAAAGCCATCTGTCGTCATCCCGTCAAAAGAATCATCTGATAGTGCCGAGGCTGAAAATCGCATCCCGTCGATGCCGCTTGCAACAGCGGTTTGTCCGCGGCGGCCGCGGATGGTTCCATCCGGCCGCAACTCCCTCTATAAGCCGCCTTCGTTGTCCCGGTTTCAAGGATCCGCCGTTTGTTTCGTTTCTTCCGCTCGACGGAAAACCAGCGCCTCGTTGCGAGGTTGATCCGGGAATCCTTTTATCAGCACAGGTTTGGCTACGGCGCCGCGATCTTGTCGATGCTTGTGGTGGCCGCCACGACCGGCGCCAGCGCCTGGATTCTCAAAGAGATCACCGACGAATTCGTGGTCTTCAAGCGGATTGACCGCGTCAACCTGATTGCGGCGGGGGTCGCCACGATCTTCATTCTCAAGGGTCTCGCCAACTTCATCCAGGCTTATTTCATGAGCCGGGTCGGCAACGCCATCATCGCCGATCGCCAGCGCAAGATCTACGACCGCATCCTGGCGCAAGGCATCGAATTCTACCATTCGACCTCGTCGTCCGACCTGATCACACGCATGACCAACAATGCGCAGGCGGCGCGCAACGTGCTCGACCTCGTTGTCACGTCCTATGTGCGCGACCTGTTGTCGCTGGTTGTCCTGGTAGGAGTCATGGTCTGGCAGCAGCCAGCCTTGTCCATAATCTGCTTCGTCATCGGCCCCTTGGCTATCTACGGGGTCAACCGCATCCTCAAACGTGTTCGCAAGTTCGCCGCGATGGAGTTTCGCTCGGTCGGCCAGATCGTGCAGGTGATGCAGGAAACGGCAATCGGCGTGCGCGTCGTCAAATCCTTCAACCTCGAAGGCGCAATGCGCAACCGCATGTACAAGGCTGTGTCGGACGTCGAGAACCGGGCCAACAACATCGCGACGCTGGAGGCTGCGACAAGCCCGGTGATGGAGACGCTGGCCGGGCTGGCTATTGCCGGGGCCATCTTCGTCAGCGGCTTCCTGGTCTTGCAGGGCGGCCAGATGCCGGGAAACATCATGGCCTTCATCGGAGCGCTCCTGTTTGCCTATGAGCCGGCAAAGCGCCTTGCGCGCGTGCGCATATCGCTGGAAAGCGGTATTGTCGGCGTGCGCATGATGTTCGAGCTCGCCGACCAGCCGCTGACTCTGGTCGAGAAGCCCGACGCGAAGCCGCTTCTGGCCGGACCGGGCGAGATCCAGTTTGACGCCGTCGACTTCGCTTATCAGAATGGGCCGCCGGTGCTGGACAGGTTCGATCTGACGCTTGCGCCCGGCAAGATGACGGCGCTGGTCGGGCCTTCCGGCGGCGGCAAGTCGACCGTTCTGAACTTGATCATGCGCATGTACGACCCGAAGAGCGGCAGGGTGCTGCTCGACGGCCAGGATATTTCCCATGCGACGCTCGCATCGCTGCGGGAAAAGATCGCCTATGTCAGCCAGGATACATTCCTGTTTGCCGGCACCATCATGCACAACATCCGGCTTGGGCGCGAGGGTGCGACCGACGAAGAGGTGATCGCCGCCGCCAAGGCGGCCAACGCCCATGACTTCATCAGCGCACAGGCGAAAGGCTACGAGACGGATGTGGGTGAGAATGGCGGCCTGCTATCGGGCGGCCAACGCCAACGGATCTCGATCGCACGCGCCATGCTGCGCAATGCCGAGATCCTGCTGCTGGACGAAGCGACCAGCGCGCTTGATGCCGAATCGGAAGCGCTGTTCCGCGACGCGCTGCAGCAATTGACGGAAGGCCGCACGACGATCGTCATCGCGCACCGTCTATCGACGGTGCACCAGGCAGACACGATCGTGGTGCTCGAAGCCGGCAAGGTGGTGGAAAGCGGCCCGCACAAGACCTTGCTCAAGCAGGGTGGGCTCTACCAGAAGCTTTATGAGTATCAGTTGATGCCGTAGCACACTCTTCCCTTCTCCCCTTGTGGGAGAAGGTGGATCGGCGCGCAGCGCCGAGACGGATGAGGGGTGTTCCAGCGGAATGAGGCGTTGGTGTTTTCTGGAACACCCCTCATCCGACCTCGCTTCGCGAGGCCACCTTCTCCCACAAGGGGAGAAGGAAGAACTGCTCTATTCCGGCACAAACCTCACCGCGCCCTTGGCCGCGCTGGTCGTCATGGCGGCATAGGCGCGCAAGGCGGTCGTCACCTTGCGCTTGCGCTTTTCCTCGGGCTTCCAGGCCAGGGCGCCCCTGGCCTCCATCGCCGCCCGGCGGGCAGCGAGTTCCGCCTCATCGACAGCCAGGCGGATGCTGCGGTTCGGGATGTCGATCTCGATCGTATCGCCCTCCTGCACCAGCCCGATCAGCCCGCCTTCGGCGGCTTCCGGCGACGCATGGCCGATCGACAGGCCCGACGTGCCTCCGGAGAAGCGGCCGTCGGTGACCAGAGCGCAGGCCTTGCCGAGCCCTTTCGACTTCAGATAGCTGGTCGGATAGAGCATTTCCTGCATGCCTGGGCCGCCGCGCGGCCCTTCATAGCGGATGACGACCACATCGCCGGCCTTGATCTCGTTGGACAGGATCGCCTTGACGCTCGAATCCTGGCTTTCGAAGACGCGGGCCGGGCCGGTGAACTTCAGGATCGATTCATCGACGCCGGCGGTCTTCACGATACAGCCGTCGAGAGCCAGATTGCCTTTCAGCACGGCGAGGCCGCCATCCCTGGAAAAGGGATGTTCGGTCGAGCGGATGACGCCTTTCTCGCGGTCGAGATCGAGTTCGTCCCAGCGGCGGTCCTGGCTGAAAGCGACCTGTGTCGGCACGCCACCAGGGGCGGCGAGGAAGAAATCGCGCACACTCTGGCTGGTCGTGCGGGAAATATCCCAATGGTCGAGCGCTTCGCCCAGCGTTCGCGTGTGCACCGTCGGCAGGTCGCGGTTGAGCAGGCCGGCATTGTCGAGCTGGCCGAGGATGGCCATGATACCGCCGGCGCGGTGCACGTCTTCCATGTGCACGTCGGACTTGGCCGGAGCAACCTTGCACAGCACCGGCACCTTGCGCGACAGCGCGTCGATGTCGTCCTGATCGAAATCGATTTCGCCCTCATGCGCGGCAGCCAGGATGTGCAGCACGGTGTTGGTCGAGCCGCCCATGGCGATGTCGAGCGTCATGGCGTTCTCGAAGGCGCCCTTCGAGGCAATGTTGCGCGGCAGAGCCGTCTCGTCATCCTGTTCGTAATAGCGCTGGGCGAGATCGACGATCAGGTGGCCGGCCTCGACGAACAGCCGTTTGCGGTCGGCATGCGTCGCCAATGTCGAGCCGTTGCCGGGCAGCGACAGGCCAAGCGCCTCGGTCAGGCAGTTCATCGAATTGGCAGTGAACATGCCCGAGCAGGAGCCGCAGGTCGGGCAGGCCGAGCGCTCGATGACCTTGACGTCCTCGTCGGAGACCCTGTCGTCGGCGGCCGCCACCATGGCATCGACCAGGTCGAGCGCCTGCGTCTTGCCGGCGAGCACCACCTTGCCGGCTTCCATCGGACCGCCGGAAACGAAGACGGTCGGGATGTTGAGGCGCAACGATGCCATCAGCATGCCGGGCGTGATCTTGTCGCAATTGGAGATGCAGACCATGGCGTCGGCACAGTGAGCATTGACCATGTATTCGACGGAATCGGCGATCAGCTCGCGCGACGGCAGCGAATAGAGCATGCCGTCATGGCCCATCGCGATGCCGTCGTCGACGGCGATGGTGTTGAATTCCTTGGCGACGCCGCCGGCCTTCTCGATCTCGCGCGCGACCAACTGGCCGAGATCCTTCAGATGGACATGGCCCGGCACGAACTGGGTGAAGGAGTTGACCACCGCGATGATCGGCTTGCCGAAATCCGAGTCCTTCATGCCGGTGGCGCGCCAGAGGCCGCGTGCGCCGGCCATGTTGCGGCCATGGGTGGTGGTGCGGGAGCGATAGGCAGGCATGTTTTTTCCTTGGTGGCTGGCCACAGCCAGGCATGGCGCGGCGGAGCTGAATTCGGACCGCAGGCGTTATAGACGCGCAAGCCCGGTCTGGCCACAATTTTGCAATGCGCCAGATTCTCTCAAAAAAATGCGTGGCACTGTCGGATGGCGCACTGCATGCCCGTCCTTGGGCAGACGACATGGAAATGGCACCGCGTTCGGAGTCAGCCGTTTCGCCGTAACGCAACCAAACAACCCGAGGAGCACGACATGCAAAAGATCACCACCTGCCTGTGGTTCGACGGCCAGGCCGAAGAGGCCATGAATTTCTACGTCTCCATCTTCAAGAATTCGAAGGTGCTGAGCGTGATGCGCTGGCCCGAGGGCCACGCCGATGAAGGCAAAGTGCTGGTGACCACGTTCGAACTCGACGGCGTGCAGTTCCAGGCGCTCAACGGCGGACCGCAGTTCAAGCACACCGAGGCGATGTCGCAGTCGATCGACTGCAAGACGCAGGAAGAGGTGGATTACTTCTGGGACAAGCTCATCGAAGGTGGCGGCCAACCGTCGCAATGCAGCTGGCTGAAGGATAAATTCGGCGTCTCCTGGCAGGTTGTGCCGGAGCAGCTGCCGCGCCTGCTGCTGGATCCGGACCGGGCCAAGGCCGGCCGCGTGATGTCAGCGATGATGCAGATGAGCAAGATCGACATCGCCAGGAT
>NZ_RZPQ01000710.1:0-3075 GCF_003999135.1 Mesorhizobium sp. M7A.F.Ca.CA.004.06.1.1
GAATGGACTTCCGCTCTGAGGAGCAACTATAAAGGAAAATTAGAAAGTCTTGAGTTCTGCGTCGTTATTCAATTTTTCTCGCCAAAAAGTGACGAGGCGTTTAGCGTAGCGCTCAGCAACCTCCGAAGAGGTCGTTGCGCCCATCAGATCAATAAATCCATTAGACTGAGTTGAATTAACGCTACCAACCGAAACCTTCTTGGAAATTTTTATCGAATTTAAATCCCGTATGGTCCCAGAGTACAGATCTTCTTTGTTGTAAAAAGAATGAAATAAGCTTGAAATTGTTCTTCTTTTGACGACCCTTCCTTCGATCCCCATTTCGCGCAGAACGTCTAGGGTTGAAGCCAGCTTATTTCGATTTAACCACTTGGATATAAATCCAGGAAGAAATCCAACAAAATCTAAAACCGCCACAACTGTCGATATCGAAAGTATTATTGTAATTAATAATATAAACGGATCATTGGTAGGTATGGTCATATCGTCAGCCCCCTAGTTATGCCCTAGGGGGCTGAATAACACGTTTCTTTTGACTTCGCTATCGTTGGTGCAGGGCCCCTGATTGCCGCTTTCGATCACCACTGCTGCCGCCTTCGCGTCGATAGAGGCGATGCAATTCTGTTTCTGGCTGAACTCTGCCGCAGCGAGGCCCCAACAGATTACGATCACCCGTGCGGGCTTCCGTCATCTGCCTACGGCAGCTTCTCCCTGTTCTCACGCAAAATACTCCTGCAGCGGCCTGACCTCGAGGCTCCCCGCCTTCAGCGCAGCAATCGCTTCCGCCACCGCAGCCGCACCCGACAACGTGGTGTAATACGGCACCTTCTGCATCAGCGTCGCCCTGCGCAGCGACTTCGAGTCCGACACGGCCTTCTGGCCGTCCGTCGTGTTGAAGACGATCTGCACCTGTCGGTTGCGGATGGCGTCCTCGATGTGGGGGCGGCCTTCCAGGACCTTGTTGATCTTCTGCGCGTCGACACCGTTTTCGGCGAGGAAGCGGGCGGTGCCCGAGGTGGCCAGGACCTTGAAGCCGAGGCCGGCAAGGCGCTTGACCGCCGGCAATATGCCTTTCTTGTCCTCGTCGCGCACCGAGACGAACAGCGTGCCGGAACGCGGCAGGTCGACACCGGCCCCTAACTGGCTCTTGGCGAAGGCGAGCGCGAAATCGCGGTCGAGACCCATGACCTCGCCGGTCGAGCGCATTTCCGGGCCGAGCAGGATGTCGACGCCGGGGAAGCGGGCGAAGGGGAAGACCGCTTCCTTGACCGCGATGTGGCCGGGGTTTCTGGGGTCGGGCATGGCGCCGTAATGGGCGAAGGCGTCTTCCAGTTTTTCGCCGGCCATGATGCGGGCGGCGATCTTGGCAATGGGCCGGCCGATGGTCTTGGCAACGAAGGGCACGGTGCGCGATGCGCGCGGGTTGACCTCCAGCACATAGACCGTGCCATCCTTGATCGCATACTGCACGTTCATCAGCCCGCCGACATTGAGAGCGCGGGCAAGCGCTGCCGTCTGGCGCTCCAGCTCGTCGACCAGTTCGGAAGGCAGCGAGTGCACCGGCAGCGAGCAGGCACTGTCGCCCGAATGGATGCCGGCCTCCTCGATGTGCTCCAATATGCCGGAGACGAAGGTCGACTTGCCGTCGCACAGGCAGTCGACATCGACCTCGATGGCGCCGGAGAGATAGGTGTCGAACAGCAGCGGGTTCTTGCCCAGCAGCGTGTTGATCTGGCCGGTCTTGTCGTTGGGGTATTTCTGCTTGATGTCCTCCGGCACCAGGCCGGGCACGGTGTCGAGCAGATAGGTCTGCAGCATGCCCTCGTCATGGATGATCTGCATGGCGCGGCCGCCCAGCACATAGGACGGGCGCACCACCAAGGGGAAGCCGAGCTCGCCGGCGACAAGGCGGGCCTGCTCGACCGAATAGGCAATGCCGTTCTTCGGCTGGCTGAGGCCGAGCTTGTGCAGCAGCTTCTGGAAGCGGTCGCGGTCTTCGGCGAGATCGATCATGTCGGGCGAAGTGCCGAGGATCGGAATGCCGGCCTTTTCCAGCGCGTCCGCCAGCTTCAGCGGCGTCTGGCCGCCGAACTGGACGATGACGCCAACCAGTTCGCCCGAGGCCTGCTCGGCGCGCAGGATCTCCAGCACGTCTTCCGCCGTCAGCGGCTCGAAATAGAGCCGGTCCGACGTGTCGTAGTCGGTCGAGACCGTCTCCGGGTTGCAGTTGATCATGATCGCTTCGTAGCCGGCATCGCGCAGCGCAAAGGCGGCGTGGCAGCAGCAATAGTCGAACTCGATGCCCTGGCCGATGCGGTTCGGCCCGCCGCCCAGGATGACGACCTTCTTGCGCGACGAGACCTGCGCCTCGTCGGCCAGCGCACCGGCAAACGGCACTTCATAGGTCGAATACATGTAGGCGGTCGGCGAGGCGAACTCGGCCGCGCAAGTGTCGATGCGCTTATAAACCGGATGAACGTCGAGCTTTTCGCGAATCTTCGCAATCACTTCGACGTCTGTTTTCGTCAATGACGCGAGGCGGGCGTCGGAAAAACCCATGGCCTTCAGCATGCGCAGATTGACGGCATCCTCGGGGATGCCGTGCTCGCGGATGCGGGCTTCCATGGCGACGATCCCGGCGATCTGCTCAAGGAACCACGGGTCGATCTTGCACATGGCGTGCACGTCTTCCAGCGACGTGCCCATGCGGATCGCCTGCGCCACCATGCGCAGCCGGTCGGGCGTCGGCGTGCCGAGCGCGGCGCGGATGGCGTTGCGGTCGTCGGCATGGTTGGCCGTCGCCGCACCGTAGCCGAGGCCGGGGATCTCGATTTCGTCGAGGCCGGTCAGGCCGGTTTCCAGTCCACGCAGCGCTTTCTGCAGCGATTCCTGAAAAGTGCGGCCGATGGCCATGACTTCGCCGACCGACTTCATGGCGGTGGTCAGCACCGGCTCGGCGCCGGGGAATTTCTCGAAGGCGAAACGCGGGATTTTCGTCACGACGTAATCGATCGACGGCTCGAAGGAGGCCGGCGTGGCGCCACCGGTGATGTCGTTCTCCAACTCGTCCAGGGT
>NZ_RZPQ01000711.1:0-3062 GCF_003999135.1 Mesorhizobium sp. M7A.F.Ca.CA.004.06.1.1
CTATGAAACCAAGGCTTATCCCGATCCTGCCGGCTCCTATGCGAAATATGCCTACGAGGCGACGCAGATCCTGCTTCAGGTCATCAAGGAAAAAGGCCTCGACGACAAGGAGGCGCTGAGCAAGGCCATTCGTGACATCCACCACGACGGCATTCTGGGAGACGTCTCGTTCGATGCCAACGGACAGACCAACATGGCCATCGACATCGACATGTTCGTCGTCCGCAGCGGCAAATGGGAGAAGATGTAACTTACCTGATCGACGCCGCGCCCGTTCTCAGTGGCGCGGCGTCGATCACCTTCATCGCCGAGCTCGCAAAAGTCCTGACCGGAGCGCCTGACCATGAATGACGAGGCTGGCCACGGCGCACCTCGAAAGGCCGTCGAGATCAAGGGCGTCTCCAAGGTGTTCGGCACCTATCAGGCGCTGAAGCCTGTTTCCTTCGACATCTACGACAACGAGTTCTTCACGCTGCTCGGCCCGAGCGGCTGCGGCAAGACCACCCTGCTGCGCATGATCGCCGGTTTCGAGCAGCCGACGGCGGGGCAGATTTTCCTGCACGGCTCGGACATACAGGGACTCCCCCCGCATAAGCGGCGGGTCAACACCGTCTTCCAGAGCTACGCCCTGTTTCCGCATATGAGCGTCGAACAGAACATCGGCTTCGGGCTCGAAAACCTCGGCTGGTCAAAGGGCCGCCGCGATAAGCGCGTCGCCGATATGCTTCGTCTCGTCCATATGGAGGCCTTTGCCGGGCGCAAGCCGCAGCAATTGTCGGGCGGCCAGCGCCAGCGCGTCGCGCTCGCCCGCGCCCTGGCGCCGGAACCGGAAGTGCTGCTGCTCGACGAACCGCTCTCCGCACTCGATCTGAAGCTGCGCCAGGCCATGCGCGACGAGCTGCGCATCCTGCAGCGCAAGACCGGCATCACCTTCGTCTTCGTCACCCACGACCAGGAAGAAGCGCTCGACATGTCGGATCGCATCTGCGTTCTCGGCGATGGCGAGATCCAGCAGCTTGGCACACCCGCGGCGATCTACGAGGAGCCGTCGAACCGCTTCGTCGCCGATTTCATCGGCGAGACCAACTTCCTCGATGCTGACGTGATTGCCGTGGACGGCGAGCAGGCAACCGTGAAAACGCAACTCGGCATGACCTTGACGGCCTCTCACAAGAATGCGGTCGCCGGCCAGAAGGCCTTCATCTCGATACGTCCGGAAAAAATCAGCCTGCCCGCGCAGGACAACCCGATCGCTGTCGACGGCACGATCATGAGCACCAATTATCTTGGCGGCTACACATACTATCTCGTTGAAGCGGGCGGAACCAAGCTGCGCATCTCCAAGCGCAACAGCCTCAGCCGCGGCCAGATGTTCGAAATCGGGCAATCGGTAAAAGTTGGCTTTGCCGCCGAATCCGTGCGGATCCTCGGCGCATGAAGGCACGCACAAAAAGTCCCGACTGGAATGTCCTCGGCCTGCTGCCGGCCCATCTCATCATGCTGCTGACGCTGATCATCCCGATCGGCATCATCATCGTGGTGTCGTTCTCGACGCGCGGACCTTACGGCGGGTTCGAATATGTGTTCACCACAGCGCCCTACAAGCAGCTTTTGTTCAACGAAGGCTGGACCGGCGAGATGGAGTTCAATCCGCAATATCTCATCGTTGTTGCCAGAACGCTGGTCCTGTCGGCCGTGACAACATCGATCTGCCTGCTCCTGAGCTTCCCGGTCGCCTATTTCATAGCGCTGCAGCGGCCGGCGATCAAAGTGCTGCTGATCTATCTCGTCACGCTGCCATTCTGGGTTTCGATGATCGTGCGCGTCTATTCCTGGATCATCATCCTTGGCAAGGATGGTGTCGTCGAAAAGACCCTTCGCGGTCTCGGCCTCGTCGACAACATGGACTCGCTGCTGTTCGGCAACACCGCCATGCTGCTCGGTCTCGTCTACAGCTACATTCCGCTGATGATCCTGCCGATCTTCGCCTCGATCGAGAAACTCGACCCTGCGCTCATCGAGGCGTCGCATGATCTCTATGGCAACCGCGTCACCACATTGCGCCGCGTTATCCTGCCCCTCACCCGGCCCGGCATGATCGCCGGCGCGATCCTGGTGTTCGTTCCAAGCCTCGGCGCGGTCCTGGAGCCGACCCTGCTCGGCGGCGGCAAGACCATGATGATGGGCAATCTCATCCAGCTACAGTTCGGTGGCGCCCGCAACTGGCCGCTCGGCGCCGCCATCGCCATCGTGCTGATGGCCGCGGTCATGGTCTTCCTGATTTTCCAGGGTCTGCGCTCGATGCGCACCGAAGGCATGGAGCGTGCGGCATGAACGCGGACGATGATGTCAGGCGCTATCCGGGCTTCGGTCTCTTCAGCGCGATCTTCTTCGCCTATCTCTATTTGCCCATCGCCGTCGTGGTGTTCTACTCTTTCAATGCGAACCGGATCGTCTCCAATTGGGGCGGCTTCTCATTGCACTGGTACGCCACCGCTCTGTCCAACGCCAACCTGATGACAGCGGTGAAGACCTCCCTGCTCGTCGCCACGGTCGCCACAGTCGCCTCGACCCTTGTCGCGTTGATGGCGGCATTGGTGCTGGTGCGCGGCCGCGATGTCCGGTTCCGCCGCATCTCCGAAGCGGTGGTGAACCTGCCGCTGCTCCTGCCCGAAATCGTCGTTGCTGTCGCCGTCCTGATCCTCTTCTCCGAGATCGGGCTCGCCAACGGAATGGTGAAGCTGATGATCGCCCACACCACCTTCTGCATCCCGTTCGCCTTCCTGCCGATACGCGCCCGCCTGCAGGGAATGGACTTCGATCTGGAGGAAGCCGCCCGCGATCTCTATGCAACCGGTTGGGTCGCCTTTCGTCGCGTCACGCTGCCGCTCATCCTGCCGGGTGTGTTCGCCGGCGCCATGCTCGCCTTCGTCATCTCGATGGATGATTTCATCACCAGCAACCTGTTGAATTCCGGCGGCGCCACCACGCTGCCGGTCTACATTTTCTCGCTGATCAAGCAGGGCGTGTCGCCGCAGCTCAACGCAATCTCGACCTTGATC
>NZ_RZPQ01000712.1:0-3055 GCF_003999135.1 Mesorhizobium sp. M7A.F.Ca.CA.004.06.1.1
GTGCGGAGCGACGCCGACGACAGCCTGATTCAACGCGCGAACCAATTCGCGGC
The DNA here is from genome assembly GCF_003999135.1 of Mesorhizobium sp. M7A.F.Ca.CA.004.06.1.1. NCBI lineage: Bacteria > Pseudomonadati > Pseudomonadota > Alphaproteobacteria > Hyphomicrobiales > Phyllobacteriaceae > Mesorhizobium > Mesorhizobium sp. M7A.F.Ca.CA.004.06.1.1. Next base: position 54 of record NZ_RZPQ01000712.1, read on the forward strand.
ATTTCTCAACAAGCCGCGAGAACCGATTCACATCGTTGATGAATCGCCGCTGACCTTCGTTTGGCACGGCACCGCCGAAAGACGAGTGCGCATAAAACACTGGCAGCAGCGTCAGGCCGATACCTGTTTCGCCGGCCGCCGCCGCGATGCGCCCGGCCATCTCGGCAAGATTGGCGTAGGATTTTCCATCGCGGTCGTGATGCAGATAGTGAAATTCGCCGACGCGGGAAAAACCGGCCTCCAGCATCTCGACATAGAGTTGTGCGGCAACCGCCTCGACCTGATCGGGTGTCATCGACAGGGCGAAACGGTACATCACCTCGCGCCAGCTCCAGAAACTGTCGGCGGAGGGGCCGCGAAGTTCGGCAAGGCCGGCCATGCCGCGCTGGAAGGCGTGGCTGTGAAGGTTGGGCATGCCGGGCAACAGGATCGCGTGGCGTTCGTCGCCGGCTAGCGCGGTAGCTCCAGGTTCGACGGTCGTGATGCGTCCCTCGGCGAAGGTGAGCCGCACATTATCGCGCCAACCATCGGGAAGGAGCGCCTGTTCCGCAAAGATCGCTGCCACTTTTCTCTCCGGTCCTCTGTCTCTCATGCGATGATGGCACTTGCAGTGCGTTTCAATATGTATATACATAATCGTCATCGATTGAAACGGAAAAGATGATGGCTGGACAGAGCAAAAGCCGGGCAGGGGATCTTCGTCTGTGGCGCAATGCGCGGCTAGCGACAATGGTCGACGGGTCTGCCGGACTTGGCGTCGTCGAACATGGCGCGGTCGCTGCGCGTGACGGCCGCATTGTCTATGCCGGCCTCGAGTCGGAGCTGCCCCCAACACTTGCCCAGGGCGCCGAGACGGTCGATTGCGAGGGCCGCTGGATCACGCCTGGCCTGATCGACTGCCACACCCATCTGGTCCATGCCGGCAACCGCGCGAACGAATTCGAGATGCGGCTGGCCGGCGCCACCTATGAAGAGGTCGCCCGGGCCGGCGGCGGCATTGTTTCGTCGGTCAAATCCTTGCGCGCCGCCAGCGAAGATGAACTGGTCACTCAATCGCTGCCGCGCCTCGATGCGCTGATCGCCGAAGGCGTGACCACCGTCGAGATCAAGTCCGGCTATGGCCTCGACCTCGAAAACGAGAAGAAGTCGCTGCGTGCCGCACGGCAGTTGGGCAACCAGCGGCCGGTGACAATCCGCACCACCTTCCTCGGCGCTCACGCGCTGCCGCCGGAAGCCAAGGGCGACAAGGACGCCTTTATCGATCTGGTCGCCAATGAGATTCTTCCAAAGATTGCCGCCGAGGGGCTGGCCGATGCGGTCGACGGGTTTTGCGAGGGCATCGCCTTTTCGCCGGAACAGATGGCGCGCGTCTTCGCTGCGGCAAAGGCGGCCGGCCTGCCGGTCAAGCTTCATGCCGACCAGCTGTCCAACCTGCATGGCGCCGAACTCGCCGCCCGTTACGGTGCGCTGTCGGCCGACCATCTCGAATACACCGATGATGCCGGTGCAGCGGCGATGGCCAAGGCCGGAACCGTGGCGACGATCTTGCCCGGCGCCTACTATTTCATTCGCGAAACCAAGAAGCCGCCGATCGGCCTGTTTCGCCAGCACGGCGTCAGGATGGCTGTCGCCACCGACAACAATCCCGGCACTTCGCCGCTGACCTCACTGCTTCTGACCATGAACATGGCCGCGACCCTGTTCGGCCTGACCGTCGATGAATGCCTTGCCGGCGTCACCCGGGAGGCCGCCCGCGCGCTTGGTTTGCTGGGAGAAACCGGCACGCTTGAGGTCGGAAAATCCACCGACCTGGCGATCTGGAACATCGAGCGCCCCGCCGAACTCGTCTATCGCATGGGCTTCAACCCGCTGCATGCCCGCATCTGGAGAGGACAATGACCGAACTGACCCTGAAGCCCGGCAATGCGACGCTGGCCGACTGGCGCGCCATCTATCGTGGCGCCGTGCCCAAGCTGGACAATGCCTGCCGGCCAAAGATCAAGGCGAGCGCCGAGGCTGTCGCCAGGATCGTTGCCAAGGGCGAGCCGGTCTATGGCATCAACACCGGCTTCGGCAAACTGGCCAGCGTCCGCATCCCGGCCGAGGATCTCGAGACCTTGCAGCGCAACATCGTCCTGTCGCACGCCGCCGGCGTCGGAGAGCCGATGCCGGTTGCTGTCTGCAGGCTGATGATGGCGCTGAAGCTCGCCAGCCTGGCGCAGGGCGCGTCGGGTGTGCGGCCGCAGACCATCGAGCTGCTCGAAGCGATGCTGGCCAACGACGTCATCCCGGTGGTGCCGGCGCAAGGTTCGGTCGGCGCCTCCGGCGACCTCGCCCCGCTGTCGCACATGACGGCGGTGATGATCGGCGTCGGCGAATGCTTCACCCCGCATGGCCGTTTCCCGGCCAAGGTCGCCTTCGTCTCGCATGGATTGGAACCGGTGACGCTGGGCGCCAAGGAGGGCCTGGCGCTGCTCAACGGCACCCAGTTTTCGACCGCCTATGCGCTGGCCGCCTTGTTCGAGGCCGAAGTGCTCTACCAATCGGCGCTGGTCGCTGGTGCCCTGTCGACCGACGCGGCAAAAGGGTCCGACGCCCCCTTCGATCCGCGCATCCATGTGCTGAGAAAGCATCCCGGCCAGATCGAGACGGCCGACGCCCTGCGCAATCTGATGGCCGGCAGCGCCATCCGTGAATCGCATCGGGTTGGCGACGAACGCGTGCAGGATCCGTATTGCCTGCGCTGCCAGCCGCAGGTCATGGGCGCCGCACTCACCGTGCTGCGCCAGGCGGCCGACACGCTGGGCACCGAAGCCAATGGCGTCACCGACAATCCGCTGATCTTCGCCGAGGATGACACCGCGCTTTCCGGCGGCAATTTCCACGCCGAGCCGGTGGCCTTCGCCGCCGACATGATCGCGCTCGCCATCTGCGAGATCGGCTCGCTGTCGGAACGCCGCATCGCCATGCTCGTCGATCCGGCACTGTCCGGCATGCCGGCC
>NZ_RZPQ01000713.1:0-3052 GCF_003999135.1 Mesorhizobium sp. M7A.F.Ca.CA.004.06.1.1
GGCCTTCAGCGCATCCATCAGGTTGATGACATTGCCGCGCTCGGGTGCCGCCGCGATGATCGGCTTGTGGCCTTTCAGCTTCTCGCGGATCATCGTCATGAGTGCCGCCTCGTAGCGGTCCTCATAATTCTTCGGATCGAAGGTGGTTTCCTTCTGCTTGATCAGCGCCTCGGCGAGCTGCAGCATTTCGGGGTCGGGCTTGCCAGCCGGGATGTTGCCGAAATATTCAGCCGTGCCGCGTACTTCGTTCGGGTTCCTCAATGTACACACGAACATACCGTTCTCGCGCGCGCCGATCGTCACCACGCGCTCGCGGCTGGACAGCACCAGGCGGGCGATCGCCAGCTTGCCGGATTTGCGCATCGCTTCGCGCAGCACGGCAAAGGTCTCTTCCGCCATCGCACCGTCGGGCGCCATGTAGTAGGGCGCGTCCTGATAGATGACATCGACCTCGTCCTCGTCGACGAAGGCCTCGATGTTCATCGTGTGATTGGATTCGATGCGCACCGCATCGAGATCGGCATCATCGATGATGATGTACTGCTTGTCCTCGTATTCGTAGCCCTTGACCAGATCAGCACGCTCGACGAGCCCCAATTCGGGGTCGACCGGTTTCATGTTGATGCGGTTATGGGTCTTCTTGTGCAACTGGTTGAAGCTGATGCGCTCGCTGGCGCTGGTGGCGGGATATAGCCGCACCGGACAGCTCACGAGGCTGAGTTTGAGGTAACCTTTCCAACTTGCCCTGGGCGCCATGAAACACTCCTACGCGGCCATGCACTGACATTTGCTGCAGCGCTTTTCGTCCGAAGGACGATTGGCGCCGAGGAAATCCTACACCGACCCCACACGATACAGGCAAATCCCTGACGAAATCTTCCGGTACGTCTTTGAGGTCGTGGCGGAGAGAATAATTCAAATTGTCGGAAGCGTCGATGGACTTGGAATTGAGACGCTGGCGGGACTGCGCCCTCATCTCGCGACTACTTCCTCGTTCCCTCGAACACCGGCAAATCCCGCGCGAACTCGTCGATCTCCGCCCACGGATCGCCCGACGTCGCCAGCAGCCCCGGCAGGGAGGAATAGTTCAGATACTGCGGCGCATCGATGGATTCCAGATCGCTCCAGCTCACCGGCGTCGAGGCCGGCAGATTGGTGCGGGCGCGCAAGGAATAAGGGGCTGCGGAGGTGTGGCCGCGCGCATTGCGATGATAATCGATGAAGATGCGCTTCTTGCGGTTGTCCTTGCCCATGGTGGTGGTGAAGGTGTCCGGCGCCGTTGTCGCCAGATGCGTGGCGATGGCGCTGGTCGCCTGGTGCAGTTTCTTCCAGTTCTGCTTGCCCGTCACCGGCACGGTGATGTGGATGCCGCTGCCGCCGGAGGTCTTGGCGAACGGCACCAGCCCCAGGCGCTCCAATTCGCCCTTGATGTGCACGGCGGCCTCGACCACCTCGCGCCATGAAATCCCCTCGCCCGGATCGAGGTCGAGGACGATCTGGTCGGGTCTGTCGAGGCTGGTGCGGTGGGTGCCCCAGGTATGGAACTCGACGACGCCGAACTGCGCCAGCGCCAGATATCCTTTCGCGCCTTCGATCGAGAGATAGGATTTGGTCTCGCCCTCCGAATTTGTCGCCTCGAATGTCACCACCGAGGGCGGCATACCGGTGAAGGCGTGGCGCTGGAAGAAGCAATCCTTCGGCAGGCCGGTCGGGCAGCGCACCAGCGACACCGGCCGGCCGAGGATGTGCGGCAGCATGAAATCGCCGACCAGCGCATAATAGACGGCGATGTCGAGCTTGGTCGGGCCGGTCTTGCCGAACAGCCGGCGCGTCGGGTTGGTCACCCAGATGGTGGCAAGGTCGGCCTCGGCGATCAGCCGCTTGCGTTTGGACGAGACCGGCGTCGACAGGCCGACATCTCTCAAACCGCGGAAGACGCCGTGGCGCAGTGCGTTGTCCGATGTGCGGTTGGCGTAATGGATGCGCGCCGACAGCAGCGGGCGCACCCAGTTCATCTCGCGCATGATTTCGCGCGGGACGCCCTCGGGCGCGGTGGCGCCTTCCCGCAGCGGCTCCAGCCTGGCGAGCAGCTCACCGGCGGTGGCGGCATCGAAACCAGTGCCGACCTTGCCGCGATAATGCAATTCACCATCCTCAAACTCTGCCATGCCGAGCGCCGCCAGCCCTTCGGCCGCATCGGAGATGGTGAAGCCTGCGACGACGAAGTCGTCCGACAGCAACGCCTTGGTCTTGGTCCAGCTTTTGCTTCGGCCGCTCTGATAGATGGCCGTGGCGCGCTTGGAGACGACACCCTCCAGCCCCAGTTCCGACGCCTGGTCGTAGAGCCCCTGCCCCGAGCCCTCGACATGGTCGGAGAACTGGATGGCGGAATTGGCACCGAGGCCCGACAGCATCTGCGCCAGCAGCGCCTTGCGCCGGACCAGCGGCGCCTTGGTCAGGTCCCAGCCGTCGAGATGGAGAAGATCGAAGGCGTAGAAATGGAGCTTGCTGCCGGCGCCCTGCGCCAGCGCATCCTGCAGCAGCGCGAAGCGGCTGATGCCCTTGGCATCGAGCACCACGATCTCGCCGTCGACGATGGCGTCGCGGCACGGCAGTTTGGCGAACGCATGCGGCAGGTCGCCATAGCGCTTCGTCCAGTCGATGCCGCCACGGGTGATCAGCTTGACCGCGCCCTCAGTAAGATGCGCCATGGTGCGGTAGCCGTCGAATTTGATTTCGTGCAGCCAGACTTCCCTTGTGTCCCCGCCATCCGGTGGTTTTGGCACCTGCGTCGCCAGTTGCGGCTCGATACGAGCAAGCATGGGGGCCTTGAACGCACCCGGCAGCGTGCCGGGCTTCAGCGATCCCTGTCTGGGCGCGGGTTTGGCGGCTGGCTTCGCCGGCGCCGCCAACTCCTCGATGCGCAATCCGGATTTGACGCTTTCCGGCCGGGCCGTGAGGATGTCAAGCGCGGTGTCGGCGGCGAGGTCGCGCTCCTTGAACAGCAGCCAGTTCTTCTTGTTTTCGTCTTCCCCGGGTTTCGGCTTCAGCC
>NZ_RZPQ01000714.1:0-3040 GCF_003999135.1 Mesorhizobium sp. M7A.F.Ca.CA.004.06.1.1
GGCCGCAAAGGTGTGCCGGCGCATGAAGGCGCCGTCCTGCCATTCGGGAAATTCAGGCACACGCGCCAGCGCCTGGCCGATCGCCCGGCGCAGCACCTTGCCCGAGAGCCCGGCTGTCAGGGGATAGACCGGTTCGACCAGCGGCAGGTTTTCCGCCTCGCTGGCCAGCGCAATATGGTCGGGGTGGACCATGCTCGGGCGGCCATTGAACCATTCCATGCGGCCCGAGACCACGACATGCTCGCCCTCGGGCATCGCCTTTTCGAGATAGGAAGCGTGAGCATGGAAGAAGGTCAGCGCGATCTCGCCGGTGTCGTCATGGGCGAAGACGCGGTAAGGCACCGACCTGTTGCCGCGCGGCGGCGGCTGGTGGCGGTCGATGCGCACCTCCAGCGTCACGATTTGGCCTTCCGCGGATCCTGCGATGCCCGGGCGGCTGCGCCGGTCGATGACGGTGTGCGGCAGCACGAACAGAAGGTCGCCCGCGCGGGCGGGGCGGTCACCCAGATCGGCCGGGACAACCTTCTCGATCAGCGCGCCGACTTTCGGTCCGACGCCTGCAAGCGACGTGATCGGTACAAACAAGGGCTCGAGGATGGTCGGGCGCATGATGTCAGCTTATGTTGCGATGGCGGCAGCGCAAGGCTGACAGCCCCTTCTATCCACGCTATATGCGCCGCAGCAAGCAAGGATGCGGCACGATGACCGGAACGACGAGATCAAGCGAGGGGCTCGACGTCCGCCGCCGCAAGCTTCTGTTTCGCTCCTGGCATCGCGGCATGCGCGAGATGGACCTGATCCTCGGCACTTTCGCCGACGCTGAGATCGGCGCCTTGACGGCCGAGGAAATCGACCAATATGAGAGGCTCCTCGACATTCCCGATACCGAATTCCTGCCCATGGTCACCGGCGAACGCCCGGTGCCGGCCGATATCGATTGTGCCGTCCTGCAAAAGATCCTGGCTTTCCGCCATTCTCTGACATTCTGAACACAAGCAATTCCAGGAAAAGTGCAAAGCGCTTCCCCTAGTGAATTGCGATAAAACAAGACCGTGATTTCATGAGCCTCATTCCCACCATCGGTTTGCCGAAAGACCGCGCCGGCCAGTTCATCGTCGACGGCGTCGCTGATGGCTATGAAGCCTTTGCGCTGGTGCAGGCGGCACTCGAGATCGCGCCCGACAAGCCGGTTCTGTTCGTCGCGCGCGACGGTCAGCGCCTGCCGGCGATCGTTGAGGCGCTGTCTTTCGCTGCCCCCGGCCTGCCGGTGCTGCAACTGCCGGCGTGGGATTGTCTGCCCTACGACCGCGTCTCGCCCGGTTCGGATGCTGCCGCCAAGCGCCTCGATGCGCTGACCGCCATGATCGCTCTGGCGAAGAAGCCGCACCGCGCCGTCATCCTCACCACCGCCAATGCGCTGCTGCAGCGCATTCCGCCGGCGGATCTCGTCGAGGCACAGACGTTCCACGCCAGGCCCGGCAACCAGATCGACATGAACGTACTGGTGTCGCGGCTGGAAACGTCCGGTTTTGAGCGCGTGCCGACCGTGCGTGGCATCGGCGAGTTCGCGGTGCGCGGCGGCATTCTCGACCTGTTCGCGCCTGGCTGGACCGAAGCGCTCAGGCTCGACTTCTTCGGCGACACGCTTGAATCGATCCGCGTCTTCGACGCCGCCACGCAGCGCACCACCGGCCAGCGCAAGTCGATGGCGCTGCAGGCGATGAGCGAAGTGGCGCTGACGCCCGAAACCATCAGCCGTTTCCGCCGCTCCTATATCGAAGCCTTTGGCGCTCCACAGCGCGATGACGGGCTCTATGCAGCAGTCAGCGAAGGCAGGCGGTTTGCCGGAATGGAACACTGGCTGCCGTTTTTCTATGAGCGGCTGGAGACGGTGTTCGACTATCTGCCTGACACGCCTGTCATCTTCGACCATCTGGCGCATGAGGCGTTGGCCGAACGCCACACGCTGATCCTCGACCATTACGAGGCGCGCAAGAAGCAGGCGGACGGTGCCTTGAAGGACGCCGTGCCCTACAAGCCGGTCGCACCGGACCTGCTCTATCTCTCCCCGGAAAACCTGATTGCCTCGCTCGGGCCGCGTGAAGCGATCGACTTCACGCCATTCGACGCGCCCGAAGTTGGCGCCAAGAAGGTCTATCACGCCGGCTCGCGCCACGGCCGCAGCTTCGTCGAGGAGCGCGCCGATCCGAACGCCAATGTGTTCGATGTCGTCGTCAAACACATCGCCGATGAGCGCGCGGCGCGCCGCCGCATTGTCATTGCCGGCTGGACCGAAGGCTCGCTCGACCAGCTTGGCCAGATCCTTGCCGAACACCATCTCGGCAATCTCAAGCAGGTGGCGACGCTGGCGGAAGCCGAAAAGCTCGAACCGGGGCAGGCGGCCCTGGCCGTACTGCCGCTCGAATCCGGCTTCGAGACCGAAAAACTGGTCGTCGTCGCCGAACAGGACATTTTGGGCGACCGGCTGATCCGGCGTTCGAAACGCAAGAAGCGTCCCTCGGACTTCATTGCCGAGGCCTCGGCGCTGTCGGCCGGCGACATTGTCGTCCATGCCGATCATGGCATTGGCCGTTTCATCGGCCTGCGTACCATCGAAGCGGTCGGCGCACCGCATGACTGCCTTGAAATCCACTATGCGGGTGACGACCGGCTGTTCCTGCCGGTGGAAAACATCGAGCTTCTGTCGCGCTACGGTTCTGACACAGCCGAGGCGACGCTGGACAAGCTTGGCGGCGGCGCCTGGCAGTCGCGCAAGGCGCGACTGAAGAAGCGCCTGCTCGACATGGCCGGGCAGCTGATCCGCATCGCCGCCGAACGGCAGATGCGCTCCGCACCGCCACTGGTGCCGGCAGAAGGCCTCTATGGCGAGTTCGCGGCCCGCTTCCCCTATGAAGAGACCGACGACCAGCAGACGGCCATCGATTCGGTGCGCGACGATCTTGCTGCCGGCAAGCCGATGGACCGGCTGATTTGCGGCGATGTCGGCTTCGGCAAGACCGAAGTGGCGCTGCGTGCCGCC
>NZ_RZPQ01000715.1:0-3037 GCF_003999135.1 Mesorhizobium sp. M7A.F.Ca.CA.004.06.1.1
GCTTCCGCCCCGAGGTCAGCGCCGAGATCGAGCGGCAGATGCGCATCATTACGCAGGGCACCGCTGCCGCCTACAATGTCGCGGCCGAGGTCAATTACAGCAGGGAGTTCGTGCCGCTGCGCAACGATGCTGAAATGGTCGATGCAGCATTTGCCGCCGCAAGGCACGTCTTCAAACCCGGCAACATCGCCGTCGCTCGCGAGCCGATGACCGCCTCCGAGGATTTCGCCCGCTTCCTCGACCATGTGCCGGGCTGCTTCGTCTTCCTCGGCAATGGCGAGGGCTCGGCGCCGCTGCACAATTCCAGCTACGATTTCGACGATGACGGGCTGTTGTTCGGCACGAATTTCCATGTCGCGCTGGTCAGGCAACAATTGGGCGGCGAGGCGGGAAGATGAAGGAGATTGCCGGGATGCTGGCCAGGACAAGCTTGTGACGGACCGGCGACCGATAGGGCAGTGCGCCTCGGTACGCTTTTAACAAAGATAATCCCCCGATGACGCAGGGGAAAGACTCAGCTAGCCTTACCTGTGCGGCGGACCTAATTATCCGCTTGGCCGGCGCTTCACTCCTCCCAAGCGGCGCCGGCCTTCTTCTCCAAAAAGTCCGTCCGGGACGCCACAGCGGGTTGCGGCAGCACGCGAACCCCGCAAAACGCCAAGTTCCGCCTCCGGTTGCCTCAAGAATGCATCGGGGAGCGCTGGCGAAACCGCCCTCCATCTTCGACTGCGCGCGTGGACGATTGGCAAGGGAACCAAAGGCGGTTTCCCCGGTTGGTTCTACTCCAAAGGAGTGTTGCACTATGTTCCGTCTGCTCGTCGCCGGCGCCTTCGCCTATGTCACTTATCGTATCGCCAGGAAGATGGTCGAAAACGTGCCCGATACGGTCGACCCGCTGCTGTTGCCGCCGTCGCAATATGATCGCGAGACCTTGCGGCGGCAGTCGGCCGACATGGGTGTCGATCCGCAACGCTAAAGACACGGATGTCGCACTTCGGCCTGTCACGAGGCCAGCCCCGCATCGATATTGCGAACAAAGCAGAAACGATGCTTGATGGGGGATGAACCTCGCCACTGCTGATTCGACCTTTCGGGACCCGACCGTCCAGCCTGCCTATCTCGCCCGGCTCAACGATGCCCAGCGCCAGGCAGTCGAGCACGGCGACGGCCAGATAGCCGGTCCGCTGCTGGTCATTGCCGGCGCCGGTTCGGGCAAGACCAACACGCTAGCTCACCGCGTCGCCCATCTGGTCGTCAAGGGGGCCGACCCGCGCCGCATCCTGCTGATGACGTTCTCGCGCCGCGCCGCGTCCGAAATGGCCAGGCGCGTCGAGCGTATCGCCGGCGAAGTGCTCGGCCGCGATGCAGCTGTCATCACCGATGCGCTGACCTGGGCGGGAACCTTTCACGGCATCGGCGCGCGGCTGCTTCGCGACTATGCGCTGGAGATCGGCCTCGACCCTGCCTTCACCATCCATGATCGCGAGGATTCCGCGGACCTGATGAATCTGGTCCGCCACGAACTCGGCTTCTCGAAGACGGAAGCGCGTTTCCCCACCAAGGGAACCTGCCTTGCCATCTATTCGCGCGCCGTCAACGCACAGGCGCCGCTCAACGAGGTGTTGGGTTCCGCCTTTCCCTGGTGCGCCGGTTGGGCCGAGCAGCTGAAACAATTGTTCGCCGGTTATGTCGAGGCCAAGCAGGCGCAAAACGTGCTCGATTACGACGATTTGCTGCTCTACTGGGCGCAGATGGCGGCGGAGCCCGAGATAGCAGCGCATCTGGGCGGGCGTTTCGACCATGTGCTGGTCGACGAATACCAGGACACAAATCGCCTGCAGGCTTCGATCCTCATGGCACTGAAACCCGACGGCGCCGGGCTGACGGTGGTGGGCGACGATGCGCAGTCGATCTATTCGTTCCGCGCCGCCGAGGTGCGCAACATCCTCGACTTCCCCAACCAGTTCGCGCAAGCCGCCGACGTCGTGATGCTGGAGCGCAATTACCGCTCGACCGAAACCATCCTGGCGGCCGCCAATGCGGTGATCGGCGAAGCCTCGGAGCGCTTCACCAAGAACCTGTGGTCGGAGCGCAAGTCGACCGACAGGCCAAAACTGGTGACCGTGCGCGACGAGGTCGAGCAGGCCAATTTCGTCTGCGATACCATCCTGGCCGAGCGCGAGGCCGGCACGGCACTGAAATCGCAGGCGGTGCTGTTTCGCGCCTCGCACCACAGCGGCCCGCTGGAGATCGAGCTGACGCGGCGCAACATTCCCTTCGTCAAGTTCGGCGGCTTGAAATTTCTCGATGCCGCTCACGTCAAGGATGTGCTGGCGGTGCTGCGCTTTGCCGAAAACCCGCGCGACCGGGTCGCCGGCTTCCGCGTGCTGCAGCTGATGCCGGGCATCGGCCCTTCGGCTGCCGCGCAGATCGTCGAGACCATGACGACGGCGCTGGACGAGGCGATGGGGCTGGCCGGCTGGCGTCCGCCGCAACGCGCCGCCGATGACTGGCCGGGCTTCGTCTCGCTCTATTCCGGCCTGCGCGCCGGCGCCAAATGGCCTGCTGATCTCGAACAGATCAGGCTGTGGTACGAGCCGCATCTGGAGCGCATCCACGAGGATGCAACGACGCGCCGCGCCGATCTCTTGCAACTCGAGCAGATCGGCTCGGGCTACGCCTCGCGCGAACGCTTCCTGACAGAACTGACGCTCGATCCGCCGGACGCCACCAGCGACCAGGCCGGGCCGCCGCATCGCGACGAGGACTATCTGATCCTGTCGACCATCCATTCGGCCAAGGGCCAGGAATGGAAGAACGTCTTCGTGCTCAACACGGTCGACGGCTGTATCCCGGCCGATCTCGGCGTCGGCACCAAGGAGGACATCGAGGAGGAGCGCCGGCTGCTTTACGTGGCGATGACGCGAGCCAAGGACAATCTCAACCTGGTCATGCCGCAACGCTTCTTTCCGCACGGCCAGGCGGCGCTCCTCCTCGATGTCCTCCTTGGTGCCGACGCCGAGATCGGCCGGGATAC
>NZ_RZPQ01000716.1:0-3036 GCF_003999135.1 Mesorhizobium sp. M7A.F.Ca.CA.004.06.1.1
GCACGAGAGACGTCACCATCTGGCGGCAGGGCGACATCAACTATGTCGTCAATGCCGAGCCCGGCTCGCATGCGATGAAGTTCGTCGACAAGCACGGCCCCTGTGCTGCCTCGATGGCCTGGCGGGTGGTGGATGCCAAACACGCTTTCGATCATGCGGTTGCCAAGGGCGCCATGCCTTACGAAGGCGCCGACAAAGCGCTCGACGTGCCAGCAATCATCGGCATTGGCGGCTCGCTGCTCTACTTCATCGAGACCTATGGCAAGAAGGGTTCGGCCTATGATGCCGAGTTCGAATGGCTGGGCGCTCGCGACCCACGGCCGGAAGGCGTCGGCTTCTACTATCTCGATCACCTGACCCACAATGTCTATCGCGGCCAGATGGACAAGTGGTGGGATTTCTATCGCAATCTGTTCGGCTTCAAGCAGATCCATTTCTTCGACATCGACGGCAAGATCACCGGCCTGGTGAGCCGCGCCATCACCTCGCCCTGCGGCAAGATTCGCATTCCGCTCAACGAGTCCAAGGACGAGACCAGCCAGATCGCCGAATATCTGAAGAAGTACAATGGCGAGGGCATCCAGCACATCGCTGTCGGCACCGACGAGATCTATACCGCCACCGACAGGCTGGCCGAGAACGGGCTGAAGTTCATGCCCGGCCCGCCGGAGACCTACTACGACATGTCGTATGACCGCGTGAACGGCCATGACGAACCGATCGAGCGGATGAAGAAGCACGGCATCCTGATCGACGGCGAAGGCGTCGTCGACGGCGGCATGACCAAGATCCTGCTGCAGATCTTTTCGAAGACCGTGATCGGCCCGATCTTTTTCGAGTTCATCCAGCGCAAGGGCGACGAAGGTTTTGGCGAGGGCAACTTCCGCGCGCTGTTCGAATCGATCGAGCAGGATCAGATCAAGCGCGGCGTGATCAAGGTGGACGGCAAAGCGGCGTAAGGTTACTCTCGCTGCGGCCCGGCTTTGGCTTAAGGTTGGGCCTAGCGAGGTCGAGCCGTGCACGTCTCTATTACGGAAGCCAGAGCCAAACTGTCGGAACTCGTCAGGCGTGCAAATGCCGGCGAGGAGATCGTAATCACCCGGCGCGGCAGGGTCGTAGCGCGTCTCTTGCCGCCCCCCGGCAAGGAAAGACCTATCGGCGCCACCGCTGCTCTGAAAGGGCCGAGCGGCTTGACGATTAATTAGAGCCCCAACCGCTCGACCTCTCTCTCCCTCAGCTTCGCATCATAATAGAGCAGAAACTCATCCAGTTGCGGCGGCTTGACCGACGTCCCCGAAAGCATGGCGTGCACCTGGCCGCGGTGATGGATGTCGTGCAGGAAGACATGGGCGAGGATATCGCCGATGCGCTCGGGGATCATGCCGTCCTCGCGCCGGTCGGTGATAACCTGCCGATCGAGGTCGTCGGCCGACAGTCTATCGCAAAAGGCGATCAGCCGCCGGTCGGCTGCGACCTGCGCCGCAAACAACGCCCCCGGCTCGTCGAGGGGCACGAAGTCGTCATGGGCGGCAGCACCGAGACCACCCTCTTCGAGAAAATCGAGATAGAGAAGATCGACCGCAAGGATGTGGTTGAGCGTCGCCTTGATCGATGGAAAGAAGCTGGTGCGTTCGGCCTCGAACTCACCTGGCTGGAGCGACAGCACCGCGCGGTAGAGCCGGTCGTTCGACCACAGATTGTTGCCGGCCATACGGCGCAGATGGTCGAGCAGGTTCACGAGATCATCCCCCTGCCCGCATCAGATGCAAGCCTGCCCCCATGATCGCGAATCCGGCAAGAACGATCAGCAGAAGCCGGTTCATGCGCCGCCGCATGGCTTGCGTTTCCTCGTCGCGCGCGACGTTCATGTTGGTGATGGTGTGGAACATCATCGCCTTGCGCGGAAAGCCGCTGCGGTTGGTCAGGCCGGGCGATCGCGCCTCAATGCGGTAGCTCAGCCGGATCGCCTGGATGAAGACCGCCAGTATGGCGAGTGCCCAGACACCGGCCAGAAGATAGTCCCCCGTCATGCCCTTACCTTTCGTATTTCTCGACCTTCTGCTCAATGGCGCCGAAGATCGAATGCCCGGTTTTGTCCTTCATCTCGATGCGCACCGTGTCGCCGAAGCGCAGGAACGGCGTTTTGGGTTCGCCTGACACAATGGTCTCGATCATGCGCAGTTCGGCGATGCAGGAATAGCCGGCGCCACCGGCCGAAACAGGCTTGCCCGGCCCGCCGTCGAGCTTGTTGGAGACAGTCCCCGAGCCGATGATCGTGCCGGCCGCCAATGGCCGTGTCCTTGCTGCGTGAACGATCAGCGCCGGAAAATCGAAGGTCATGTCGATACCGGCATTGGCCCGGCCGAACGGCTTGCCGTTGAGATCGGCGAGCAGCGGCAGGCTGACCTTGCCGCCGTCCCAGGCATCACCCAGTTCGTCCGGCGTCACCGCGACAGGCGAAAACGCCGAGGACGGTTTTGACTGGAAAAAACCGAAACCTTTGGCCAGTTCCGGTCCGGTGAGCGCGCGCAGCGTGACGTCATTGACCAGCATGACCAGCCGGATCGCCGCGCGCGCCTCATCGACACTGGCGCCCATCGGCACGTCGTCGACAATGACGGCGACTTCGCCTTCCATGTCGATGCCGAAGGCTTCGTCAGCCATGCGGATCGGATCGCGTGGCGGAATGAAAGTGTCCGAGCCGCCCTGGTAGATCAGCGGGTCGGTCCAGAAGCTCGCAGGCATCTCGGCGCCACGCGCTTTGCGCACCAGTTCGACATGATTCACATAAGCCGAGCCGTCGGCCCATTGATAGGCGCGCGGCAGCGGCGAGTGGGCGTCATGCTCGTGGAAGCGCTCCGCCGGCATCGCGTTGTTCTCAAGCGATTCCGCTATTGTCGCGAGATGCGGGGCGATGCGGCGCCAGTCGTCGAGCGCCGCCTGCAGCGTGCGCACCAGGAACGAGGCGTCTGTGAAGCGTGTCAGGTCGCGCGAGACAACGACGAGTTTTCCGTCGCGCGTCCCGTCCTTCAATGT
>NZ_RZPQ01000717.1:0-3029 GCF_003999135.1 Mesorhizobium sp. M7A.F.Ca.CA.004.06.1.1
GCTCAGGATGTCGCCGCCCGACGCCCAGATCAGGGGTGTGAAGGTGAAGATGTTGCAGCCGCCGCAATTGCCGGAGAAGTAGAAGCCCTTGATGTTGCCGCCGAGCGCGTTGACCTTCTCGGCATCGGCCGCGATCTCGGCCCAGTTGGCAGGTCCTTTTTCGGGGTCGAGGCCGGCCTGCTTGAACAGCTTCTTGTTCCAGATCAGCACCGAGGCGTCGGCAGAGAAGGGCAGGCCATAGATGTGATCCTTGTAGGTGCCGGTCTTCACATGCGCCGGCGACAGGCTGGCAAAATAGGGCAGGGACTTTGCCCAGTCGGTAATGTCCTCCAATTGGCCGGCTGCGGCGAAGGAGGGCGTGTAGATCAAATCGAGCGACAGCGCGTCGGGCGCCGTGCCGCCGGCGGCCGCGGCGCCGTATTTCGGGATGATCTCGGCATTGGGAATGATGTCGAGTTTGACCTGGTTGGTGTGCGCCTTGTTGTAGGCATCGACGATCCTCGGCATGAAATTCGAGCCGTCGACGCGCACCCAGATGTTGGCCGTCTCGGCGGCGGCAGTGCCGAGACTGCCACCCAGAACGGCAGCGGCCAGGGTCAGTTTGGCAATCAGGTTCCTCATGTTCTCCTCCTCCAAGGTTGGCCGCGGTCCGCGGCTTGGCGCCGATTGCGCGGCGCTTCGTTTTCAGCCACCCGGCGGATGGCCGCATGACTGCCGCACCACCAGCCGGCACGGCAGTTTTCGAATGCCTGGCGCGGCGGGCTTGCCGCCGACCAGCGAAAGCAGGGTCAACCCGGCCTCGCGCCCGAGCGCGACAAGGTTCATGTCGACAGAGGTCAGCGGTGGGCGCGTCGCCTCGGCCACGATCTCCCAATTGTCGAAACCGATGACGCCGACATCACTGGGGACGTCGAGGCCGCGTTCGCGCAGCGCATCGATGACGCCGCGCGCGATCTGGTCGTTGCCGCAGAAGACCGCGTCCGGCCTTTCGCTTTTGCCGTCGAACAGTTGCGCAACCGCCTGGTGACCCCAGGCTTCCGACCAGGAGCCGAGCAGCGGCTCGCTGACCGTCAGGCCGTTTTCGACCAGCACGTCGCGGTAAGCCTGGACGCGCGCGTGCACCACGGCAAAGCTCGCCGGCCCGGTGACATGGGCGATGCGCTTGCGGCCCAGCCGGCAGAAATGCTCGACGGCCAGCCGGGCGCCGCCAACATCGTCCGAGACGAAGGCGACGGCGTCGGGATCTGGCTGCGTGAAGGCATAGATCACCGGGACGCGCAGATTGGAGAGGTCGACGGGCAGATGGCGATCGATGCGCTTGCCGGTGGCGATGATGCCGTCAACGCGCTTGTCGAGCATGGCGTCGACATGCATCTGGCCCAGCCGCGGATCCTCCTCGACATTGCACAGGAACACCGAGACGCCATTGTCGACCAGCGCGTCCGAAATGCCCGACATCAACGGCAGCGAGAAGCGGCCATAGGTATCGTTGGTGAGCAGGCCGACGGTGAAGCTGCGCCGCCGGAGCAGGCTTTGCGCCAGGCTGTTGGGCCGGAAACCGAGCCGCCGGGCGGTCTCGCGAATGCGTTCGCGCGTCTCGGCTGTCATCCGGCCCTGGCCATTGAGCGCCTTGGATGCGGTGGCGACACTGACTCCGGCCTGGGCGGCCACGTCACGCAAGGTGACTGGCTTGGAAAAGACTGGAACAGGCAGATCGTCCGATGGCATCGCGCCGAGATCCTTGGTTGGGAAAAGGTTTTCTCTTACCGAGCCGGATGAGGCCCGGCAGGTGGCCGAGCCCAACGACGATTGCTTGGGAAAACCTTTTCTCAGATGAAGCTAAGCCAGATCGAATCGCTGTTCAAGGGGAAAAGTTGGTTGGCCTCCGCTCCTCGACTCCGAAATGCAACGCGGGGTAAAAGCAGCCTCGGAAGCGCGTAGGGGAGAAACGTCAATCGCAGTGCTGGAGGCCCTCGGTCGACACGGGGCGGGGCTGCCGCTTGGGCGTGAAGGATCGCAACTCTGCGCCGGAAGCGAGGCCCGGCAAGGTTGGCTGACGAACGCTCTGAAACTCGATGCCGAAAATTCTGAACAATCCCTCGGGATTAACCTTTCCGTAAATATTTGGCCGCTACTTCGACAGCCATGGCCTCGTGGCGGAGCGGCTACGCTGGAGACGGCAAATCTCTGAAGCCTCGGTTCGATCCCGAGGCGAGGCCTCCAAAATTTCGCGTCCCAATCTGCCCCGAGCGCAGTCAGTTCCCGCGAATAGATTGTGTGTTGCGAAGGCAGTACGGACCGGCCGTCAAAGCAGTCCTGTCTTGAATTTGGCATGCAGGCGCTCGCGAAAAGAGTGCTATGGAAGGGAGGCGAGCGTTGTTGCTTCGCTTTTTCCTGACATTCGAGGCCTTTCGTGCGTGAACCGTCGCTGCTGCCCGTTTTTGGAAAACTTGGCCTCAAGACCCCTGTCGCCTTGGCGGCGGCACCAATCTCGCCGGCAGGTGTGCCGCACCTGCGGAAGCTTCTGGCTGCGCATGGCGGCATGGTGCTGAAACTGTCGGTCGTCGCCTGGACGGTGCTGATCCTGGGCGCCGTGTTTTTCACGATGCGAGGCTGACCGGCATGGCCAACCGCTACACGGTGCGCATGGAGCTTCCCCAGAGTTGGAGCATCATCGATGTCTTCACCGGCCAGCCTGCGGTTGTCCGGCAAAAGGTGATGGTCGGGATGGGGCCGCGCGAGGCCGAGGACATGGTCGTGCAGATGAATGTCCGCGACGTTAAACGCCGCGAAAGGGCCGAGCGCAAGACCTGATCGCGGTCAGCGCCAACTCGCCGCCATTTCAGCCGAAATCGGCCGCCGTCAGCACATACATGCTCTTGCGGGTGCGGTCGTAGGCCTTCGACGCCACCTCGCGGATGGCGCTGCTCTCGGTGTCGAATGTCTGGAGATAACCGGCTTCATCGGCAGCAGTGCCCGGCCGCATCTTGGCCATGGCGTCGGCAGCGACGGAAAATGAGATCTGGAAC
>NZ_RZPQ01000718.1:0-1351 GCF_003999135.1 Mesorhizobium sp. M7A.F.Ca.CA.004.06.1.1
TGCCCGGTGGCGCAATGATCTTGCAACTTTCAGACTATATTGCGGTGCAACTTTGATGTAGAAGCGCGCTTCGCCGATCACGGCAAATTGAACACGGCCCGGCGCGCACCCATATCGGCGACGCGCCCGCGTTATGAGGACGCTGGCCGAACCCGCAGTGGAAAAAACGACGATGAGAATCAGGTTTCACAAGCTTGCAGCCGTTGTTGTGCTCATTGGTTTCGCGGCGTGGATGGCGACAGGCGAGTTTTCGTCAGTCGGCAGCGTAGCCGCCAACAAAGCCAAGGCAGCCGAAGCCGAACAGGCCAAGGCGCCCGATGCGGCGAAGCCGAAGCAGGCGGAAGCCGAGCCGAAGGCACCGCTGCGCACGGTCGCTGTGGTGACGCCGCCACGCAAGACCTATGCACGCGCCATCCGCATTTCCGGGCTGACCGAAGCCGACAAGCGGGCGGTGCTGGCGACGCGCGTCGCCGGTGTCATCGACAAGCTGCCTGTCAAGCAAGGCGATCACGTCAAGACGGGGGATCTGGTGCTGATGCTTGCGGCGGAAGAAAAGATCTCGATGGTCGACAACGCCAAGCAATTGGTGGTGCAGCGTCAGGCCGAGCTGGACGCAGCCTTGCGGCTGATGAAATCAGGCAATCTGCCGAAGCTGCAGCTCGACACCGCGCGCTCGAACCTGACCTCGGCGCAGTCGCAACTGGAAACGGCACAGGCCGAACTCGACCGCAACGAGGTGAAGGCGCCTTTCGACGGCGTTATCGACCGGGTGCCGGTGGAACTTGGCAGCTCCATCATGCAAGGCGGCGAGGTGGCGACCATCCTCAAGCTCGATCCGGTGATTGCTCGCGGCGAAGTCAGCGAGCGCGATCTCGGCTACCTCAAGCTCGGCGACAAGGCCACCATACGGCTGGTCAGCGGCCAGACCGTCCAAGGCACCGTGCGCTACATCAGCCGCGACGCCTCGTCGGCGACCCGCACCTTCCGCGTCGAGGTTGCCGTCCCCAATGCCGACGGCTCCGTGCCGGCCGGCATGACGGCGGAAATCGCGCTCAACGCACAGCCGACCGACGCGGTGCTGCTGCCGCGCTCGGTTGTGACGCTCGGCGACAAGGGCGACCTCGGCATCCGTGCCGTGAGCAAGGACAACAAGGTGGCGTTCTTCCCCATCGACCTCGTCGACGACACGCCGACAGGCCTCGTCCTCGGCGGCATACCGGCCGACGCCCGCATCATCGTCGCCGGCCAGGAACTGGTGAAGGAAGGCGATCTGGTCAATCCGGTCGAGGCCGACCAAGCGATCATCAAGAAGCTGCTCGGCGAAGCGACGGCCGGCACGCAGTAGCAAGAG
>NZ_RZPQ01000718.1:1361-3025 GCF_003999135.1 Mesorhizobium sp. M7A.F.Ca.CA.004.06.1.1
GGCGTTAGCCATGGATATCGTCAGACTCGCAATCAACAATGCCCGCCTGACCATTTCGGTCCTCGTCTTCCTTCTGCTGGCGGGCTGGGTCGCATATCAGGCGACGCCAAAGGAAGCGGAGCCCGACGTTCCGATTCCGATGATGTATGTCAGCCTGATCTACCAGGGCATTTCGCCCGAGGATTCGGAGCGGCTTCTGCTGCGGCCGATGGAAAGCAAGCTGAAAAGCCTGAAGGGCCTCAAGGAGATGCGTTCGGCCGCTTTCCAGGGCGGCGGCTACGTGCTGGTCGAATTCCAGCCGCAGACCAATCTGGCCACCGCGCTGCAGGACACGCGCAGCAAGGTGCAGGACGCCAAGGCCGACCTGCCGCAGGCGGCGGAAGAACCTGTCGTCACCGAAGTCAACATTTCCGAATTTCCCGTGCTCGTCGTCACCCTCTCGGGAAATCTGCCTGAACGCGTGCTGACCGCCGCCGCGCGTGAACTGCGCGACCGCATCGAGGAGGTTCCCGGTGTTCTCGAGGGCTCGCTGCAGGGTGCGCGCGACGATCTCGTCGAGGTCGTCATCGATCCGATGAAGCTGTCTTCCTATGGGCTGCAACTCGATCAACTGATCGGTGCGGTCGGCAACTCCAACAGCCTGGTCGCCGCCGGCAATATCGAAGGCTCGGAGGGCAAATACGCCGTCAAGGTACCGTCGCTGATCGAAACGCCGGAGGATGTCGCCGCACTGCCGGTGGTCGCCGGCCCCAATGCCGTGGTGCAGGCCAAGGACATCGCGACGATCCGTTCGACCTTCAAGGATGCCGAGACGGTGACCCGTCTCAACGGCAAGCCGGCCATCGCCATCGAAGTCAAGAAGCGCATCGGCTCCAACCTGATCGACACCATCGCCAAGGTGCGAACGGTGTCCGACGAGTTTGTCAAGTCGATGCCCGAGGGCATGAACGTCACCTACACGCAGGACAAGTCGGTCTTCGTCAACCAGCTGCTCGGCGACCTGCAGAACCATGTGATGATCGCCGTCATCCTGGTGTTCATCGTCATCCTCTACGCGCTGTCCGGCCGCGCCTCGCTGCTCATCGGGCTTGCGATTCCGTCGTCCTTCCTGATCGGCATCCTGCTGCTGGCGATGATGGGCTACACGATCAACATGATCGTGCTGTTCAGCCTGATCCTGGCCGTCGGCATGCTGGTCGACGATGCGATCATCGTCACCGAGTTCGCCGAACGACGGATGAGCGAAGGCATGCCGAAGGAGGAAGCCTTCGCGCTCGCCGCCAAGCGCATGGCCGGTCCGGTCATCGCCGCGACGATGACGCGCATCGCCGCCTTCTCGCCGCTGCTGTTCTGGCCGGGCATCATCGGCGACTTCATGAAGTACATGCCGATCACGCTGATCGTCACGCTATCGGCCTCGATGCTCTACGCGCTTGTCTTCGCGCCGACGCTGGGTGCGATCTTCGCCAAGGCGCCGCCGCATCATGAGGATGACAATCGCGACGGCTGGTACATGGCGATCGTCAAGCAGGCGGTGCGCTTCCCCATCACCGTGCTGGTGCTGACCGTCGCGCTCTTGTTCGGCGTCGGCTTTGCCTATTCGAAATACGGCGCCGGCGTCGAGTTCTTCCCGAATGTCGAGCCGGATTATGGCCTGCTCTACG
>NZ_RZPQ01000719.1:0-3016 GCF_003999135.1 Mesorhizobium sp. M7A.F.Ca.CA.004.06.1.1
CCATTGTAGGGCGCGTTGAGGGCAAAGACGTCGCCGGGGTGGATGTCGCCGGAATTCAGCCGGATGATGGTTTCGACCGAGCGGTCCATCGAGCCGAGATGTACCGGCATGTGCGGCGCATTGGCGACCAGTGCGCCGGTGCGATCGAAGACTGCACAGGAAAAATCCAGCCTTTCCTTGATGTTGACGGAATAGGCGGTGTTCTGCAGCGTCACGCCCATCTGCTCGGCGATCGACATGAACAGGTTGTTGAAGACCTCCAGCATGACCGGATCGGCCTCCGTGCCGAGCGCTGCCTGCCGGCGCTTTTTCTCGACACGGCGCAGGAGCACATGGTTCCTGGCGGTGATTTCGGCCAGCCAGCCCGGCTCGATGACGATCGTCTGGTTAGGCTCGATAATCAAGGCAGGTCCGGCAACCCTGTTTCCCGGTTTCAGCGCTTCGCGGCGGAAGATGGGTGAAGTGCGCCACTCTCCCTCGGTGAAGATTTCGCGGGTTTGCGAAGGGTTTACGGCAAGGTCTTCGGTTCGTGATTCAGTTTCGTCGCGCCCGGTACCGCCGGTGTCGGTGCCTTCGACGCCGACGGTCTCGACGATCATCGGCTTGTCGTCATAGACGAAACCGAACTGCGCCTTGTGGGCGACTTCAAAATCGCGCCTGGCCTGGAAAATCGAATCCGCCTCGAAATTCACCGGCAGTGTCGTGTCGGTGCCATCATAGCGAATGTGCAGCACCGGCTTCGTGGCGACGGTATCCTCGCCGATGCCTTGCGCCGCGAGTTCGGCCACAACGGCTTTTCTCAAAATGGCAATGAGGTTGCCGATCTCCGTTCTGGACTCTTCGGCAAGCGGTTTCAGCAGCGCTTGCTGGCGCGAGGCAAAGACCGAGGACAGGCCGATGCCATAGGCCGACAGCAGGCCAGAGAAGGGATGGATCAGCACCGCCTCCATGCCGAGCGCGTCGGCGACCAGGCAAGCGTGCTGGCCGCCGGCGCCACCGAAGCAGTTGAGGAGATACTCGGTGACGTCGTAGCCGCGCTGCACGGAGATCTTCTTGATGGCATTGGCCATGTTCTCCACGGCGATGGTGACGAACCCTTCGGCGACAGTCTCGGGCGACCGCCCATCGCCGATTTCGGCGGCGAGTGCCGCAAATTTTGCTCGCACCGTCTCGACGTCGAGCGGCTCGTCCTGGCCGGGTCCAAAAATCGCCGGGAAGAAATCGGGCTGCAGCTTGCCAAGCATGACGTTGGCGTCGGTGACGGCGAGCGGGCCGCCGCGCCGGTAGGCTGCCGGGCCGGGATTGGCGCCAGCCGAATCCGGTCCGGCCCGGAAGCGGCCGGCCTCGTAATGCAGGATCGAGCCGCCGCCGGCGGCGACGGTATGAATGCGCATCATCGGCGCGCGGATGCGCACGCCGGCGACCTCGGTGTCGAAGGCGCGTTCGTATTCGCCGTCATAGTGGGCGACATCGGTGGAGGTGCCGCCCATATCGAAGCCGATGACCTTGTCGAAGCCGGCGAGCCTGGCTGTCTCGACCATGCCGACGACGCCGCCGGCCGGTCCTGACAGCAGCGCATCCTTGCCCTGGAACATGTCGGCGGCGGTGAGACCGCCCGACGACATCATGAACATGAGGCGAGGGCTTTCCCTCCCTCTCGAGGGGAGGATGGCGGCAAAGGCGCCGGGTGGGGTCGGATCGACCGGGCTCGACGTCGTGGCGGTGCCTTCCGAGAGGACCCCCTCTGCCCGCTTTGCCGACTGCCCTTCGCTATGGCTTCGGGCGTTCGTCGCTGAAAAAGCCAAATCGCTGGCTTTTTCTCGGCCTTCGGCCCATCGCTCCTCACCCCCCTCGAGGGGGGAGAGGACGCCGAGCTCTTGGCCAACCCTTTGCACATAGCGGGACAGGATCGGCGACAGGTAGGCATCGACCACCGCGGTGTCGCCGCGGCCGACCAGCTTGATCAGCGGCGAGACCTCATGGCTGACGGAGACTTGGGCGAAACCAAGTTTGCGGCAGACTTTTGCCACCGCCTTCTCGTGGTCGGGGTATTTCCAGGCGTGCATGAAGACGATGGCGACCGCATCGATGCCATCGGCCCTGGCCTGTTCGATCGCCGGCCGGCAGGCGGCGATGTCGAGCAATTGTTCGACGCAGCCATCGGCGCGCACACGCTCGTTGATTTCGATGACCCGCTCGTAGAGCTGTTCGGGAAGGATGATCTCCTTGGCGAAGATGTCCGGACGCGCCTGATAGGCGATCTTCAGCGCATCACGAAAGCCCTTGGTGATGAGCAAAAGCACGCGGTCGCCCTTGCGCTCCAGCAGCGCATTGGTTGCAACCGTGGTGCCCATCTTGATGTCGCCGATCAGGCCGCTCGGGATCGTGTCGCCGGCCGACAAGCCAAGAAGGTCGCGAATGCCCTGGATGGCAGCATCGTTGTAGGCTTCGGGATTTTCGGAGAGAAGCTTGCGCGGGTGCAGCCCGCCTTCCGGATCTCGGCCGATGATATCGGTGAATGTGCCGCCGCGGTCGATCCAGAAATCCCATTTTGCGGTCATGACAGCCCCTGGCGCTTTTACGTTCAATCGGTGGTTCGGCACATGCTGTTAGTTCGCCACGGCCTGAGCGGCAATCGCAAATGAACCAGACGATGTTACATGTCGAAACGCAACGTTACGAAACTCATGGCCGTCTGACGCATTTGTCCTTCGACCGCTCACGGCAACGTGAGCGTGTGTTGAAGGAGAGACAAATGAAAAAGCTCATTCTCGCGTCCGTTTCCGCTCTGGCCTTGCTTGGCGTCGCCGCCTGCAGTGACAGCGGTACGGACAATACCACCACCCAGAGCACCAATCCGCCGGCCGCCGAGGAACCGATGAAGCCGGCTACTCCGGAAGCCACGCCGCCGGCCGCGACGCCTCCGGCAACGGATAATTCTACCACGAAGAGCATCACACCCGAGAAGCCTGCCGAGCCGGCTCCGGCAACACCAGCTCCTGCGCCCGCGCAGTAG
>NZ_RZPQ01000071.1:0-13952 GCF_003999135.1 Mesorhizobium sp. M7A.F.Ca.CA.004.06.1.1
GACTGCCACGCCCTTTGGCTGCAGACACCGCATCTGCCGCTGAAGGTGCGGCTGGCCGTCGATGCGCTGGCGGCTGCCTTGCCGAAGTCGATGGCCTAACCGCAACGTCGCAATCGCTCTCAGTTGAGATCGCGCGGATACTCCTTGACCTCGCTGCGGTCGACGATCAGCTCATCGCCATCATGGGCGGTGATGTGGGTCTCGATCCGCCAGACCTTTCGCAGCGCCCTTACCGTCGCCTTCACTGAAAGCCGCACCTGCCAGTCGCCGCGACCATAGGACTTGTCCCAGGTGCAGGTGCCGACCGCCGAGTTCGGATCGTCGGGGTGGATGATGAACCGGTCGACATGCCTCGCCGAGAGCACCATTCCCGTATGTGGATGCCGCACCGTGCCGCCATCATTGGCGACCTGATAGACGGTCTCGCCGGTGACCTGGTCCGTCGACACCGAACGCTGGAAGCCGTCGCCCTTGGCCAGCACCTCTTGCTCCATCGGCGCGGCGCTTTCCGGAGTCAGGAAAACCCCCAGTGTGTCGTCCAGCTTCTGCTGCGCGCGCACCGGCAGGATCAGCCGGCTGTCGCCGCAATGGATCGACAACGTCGCCTGCTCGGCCGTCGGGAAGACGATCGGCCAATGCGATGTCGCCAGCGCCAGCCGGATACGCTCGCCGACCTCGAAACGCTGCCCGCAGCAGCGCAGCTTGACGCGGACGGTCTCCGCCTGGCCCGGCACCATGGGTGCGATGTCCAGATCATCGTTGCGATGGCTCAGATTGAGGATGCCGTAGCTGATACGCGAGGCGGCACCTTCAGGGAATACCTGCGACAGCGTGGCGGACAGAAGGGCGACGGGCTTGTCGGAGGAGAGCTTGACCTCGAATTCGGGGAAGCCAAGGATCTCGACCGCTTCGGTCAACGGCGCCGTCTCGAAGATCAGGGCATTGCCTTCTTCCATGCGCTGGTCGACCGGCAAGGTCGGCATCACGCCATAGCCGCACCAGGCGCCGGACGACAGGCCGGCCGTCTGTGGCGATGAAACCTCCAGGATCGCGTTTGCGCCCTTGGCTTCGCTCAGCACATGCGGCGCAAGGTTCAGCACCTTTTCGCCGACGCCGGGTCCCGGCCACGCCGGTTCCGCCACCCAGCGGCCGGGCCGCTCGTCATAGATCGCCGCCGGCCGTGCGGGATCCTGAATCCAGGCGCGCAGCATCGGCTCGTCGGCAATGCCGGTGTCGATGCCCTTGAGATATTGATCCCACCAGCGCAGGCACTCCTGCAGGAAGCCGATACGCGGTCCGGGCATGGCGAAGTGCGGATATTTGTGGCCCCAGGGTCCGATCAGGCCCTTGCGAGGACCGCTCAGTTTTTCCAGCATCCGGAAGATCGGATTGGGATAGCCGTCGGCCCAGCCGCCGACGGCATAGACCGGGATCTCGACATCGGAATAATCCTCGCAGATCGAACCGTGCTTGTAGAAATCGTCGCGGCGCTGGTGTTCGAACCAGTCCTGCATCCAGATGCCGTTGCCGTTCAGCCGTTGCTCCCAAAGCTCGCGCCAGCGGTCGCCGACAACAAGCGGATCCGGTGGCGTCATGGCGATGGCCCAAGCGGTGGTTCCCCACATCAGATTGTCGCACATCATCGCGCCGCCGAGATAATGCACGTCATCATTATAGCGGTCGTCGGTCGAGCACAGCGAGACGACGGCTTTCAGCGCCGGCGGGCGGCGGGCGGCGACCTGCAGCCCGTTGAAGCCGCCCCAGCTGATGCCGATCATGCCGACACTACCCGAGCACCAAGATTGCCGGGCCAGCCATTCGATGACCGCCAGGCAGTCATCCTGCTCCTGCTTCAGATACTCACCCTTGCACAGCCCCTCGCTGTCGCCCGAGCCGCGCATATCGACCCGCACGCCGGCATAGCCGTGACCGGCGAAATAGGGATGCGTCAGCGCATCGCGCTCCACCGTTCCGTCACGCTTGCGATATGGCAGATATTCCAGGATCGCCGGCACCGGATCGGCCTCCGCGTCTTCCGGCAACCAGATGCGTGCGGCCAGCTTGACGCCGTCCGGCATCGGAATCCACAAATTCTCGATCTCGCGGACTTTGCGCGGGAAATCGGTGACGACGCGGATATCTTGCATGGCGGCTCCTCTCAACGCCCGGCCGACACTTGCGCCGGTGGCGATCCTTATGTGTTCAGCGGGAAATGGCAGGTCAGACGGCTGTCGCCAACTGCGACCGGGACGGGGACATCCACCGTGCAGCGGCCCTGGGCCTGCGGACAGCGTGTGTGAAATTCGCAGCCTGAAGGGCGCGCCAACAAGGACGGAACGTCAGCCGGCAGCGTGATACGCTGATGCACCCTGTCGGGATCGGGCTCTGGATTGGCCGAGAGAAGGGCCGCCGTATAGGGATGATGCGGCGCGCGGAAGATCGCTTCGGTTTCGCCCTGTTCGATGAAGCGTCCGAGATACATCACCGCCATGCGGTCGGCGATCTGGCGCACGACATGCAGATTGTGGGTGATGATCAGCATCGACAGGCCCATGCGGTCACGCAGGTCGTTGAGCAGGTTCAGCACCTCTCCCTGCACCGAGACGTCGAGGCCGGCTGTCGGCTCGTCGGCGACGACCAGCACCGGGTCCAGCGCGATCGCCCGCGCCACACCGACGCGGCGCGCCTGGCCGCCGGAAAGCTGGTGCGGGTAGCGGTCGGCGAAATCGCGCGGCAGCCCGACCAGTGCAAGAAGTCGTGTGACTTCGGCGTTGAGATCGCGATCCGACAGTCCGTGGATGACGAAAGGCTCCGAC
This sequence comes from Mesorhizobium sp. M7A.F.Ca.CA.004.06.1.1, assembly GCF_003999135.1. Classification (NCBI taxonomy): domain Bacteria; kingdom Pseudomonadati; phylum Pseudomonadota; class Alphaproteobacteria; order Hyphomicrobiales; family Phyllobacteriaceae; genus Mesorhizobium; species Mesorhizobium sp. M7A.F.Ca.CA.004.06.1.1. Next base: position 2,817 of record NZ_RZPQ01000071.1, read on the forward strand.
AGCAGCGACCGCACGCTGAGCCGCGGCGACAACGATCCGACCGGATCCTGGAACATCATCGGCATGCGCCGCCGCACCGGTTTCATGGCGGCGTTGGACAGGCCTTGCAGTTCCTGCCCTTCAAACAGGATCGTGCCCGCTTTCACCGGCTGAAGACCGTTGAGCGTGCGCGCCAGCGTCGTCTTGCCCGAGCCGGATTCGCCGACCAATGCGAAGGTGCTGCCTCGTTGAAGCGTGAAGCTGACACCGGACACCGCTTCGATCTCGGTGGCTCGCCCGGCAAGTCTGGCGGACAGGCCGCCAACCCGGAACGAGACACGCAGATCGCTGACACGGAGCAGGTCGTCGGAACTCATGCGTTCATCGCTCCCAAGGGAATGTCCGCATGCCAGCAGCGGGCGATGTGAGACCCACCGAGGATTGCGCTGGGAGGCGTCGTCAGGCATTGGGCGTCGGCGCGATCGCAGCGCGGCTGGAAGACGCAGCCGCTTGGTCGGCGGCGCAGATCCGGCAAGGTCCCGGCGATGGTCGGCAGGCGGGCAACCCGCTGCGACAGCCGCGCGGGATCACAGGCCAAAAGCTTCTGCGTGTAGGGATGGCGCGCATCGTGGAAGATCTCGCGAGTCGTGCCGCTCTCCACCACCTCACCGGCATACATCACGATCATCTCGTCGCAGAGTTCGGCAATCACGCCCAGATGATGCGAGATGAACAGCACCGAGCAGCCGATGTCGCGCTGCAGATCCTTGAGCAGTTCGATAGTGGCCACCTCCAGCGTCGCATCGAGCGCAGTCGTCGGCTCGTCGGCGATCAGCAGCGCCGGTTCCATCATCAGCGCCATGGCGATGGCGATGCGCTGCTTCATGCCGCCGGAGAACTCGTGCGGAAACTGCGTCAGCCGGCTTTCCGGATCGGGAATGCGAACCTTGCGCAGCATGGCGACCGAGCGCGCATCCTTGTCCCGCTTCGACAGGTTCGAGCGATACTGGATGTCGCGCATCTGGCGCCCCACCGACAGCACCGGGTTGAGCGCGCCCATCGGATCCTGGAACACGGTGGCGATCCTGAGACCGCGCAAGCCGCGCATCGCGGTGGGGTCGAGCCGGGCAAGGTCCTTGTCGCCCTCGAAGATGATCTCGCCCGATGTGATTTCACCATTGTCGGCGAGCAGGCCGAGAATGGCGTTGATGAGCGTCGATTTCCCGCAGCCGGATTCGCCGACCACGCCGACGCTGCGGTTGGCCGGCACGGAAAAGCTCACCTGCTTCAGCGCCTCCAATCGCCCACTCTCGGTGTGGAAGGCGACGCTCAGATTCTTGACCTCGAGAACCGTCATGAGCGTCCCTTCAGCCTGGGATCGAAGAGGTCGCGCAGCGTCTCGCCGAAGAAGGTGAAACCGAGTGTCGTCAGCACGATCGGCAGGCCGCCGGCAATCACGATCCAGTAGGAATCGCGAATGTTGGCGAAGCCGTCATTGAGGATCGCGCCCCAGCTCGGCGTCGGCGGCCGCACGCCGAGCCCGAGAAAGCTCATGCCGGCCTCGATCGCCACCACCACGGGAATGTCCATCGATATCAAGATCAGGATCGGGCCGATGATGTTGGGCAGGATATGGACGCGCAGGATGCGGCCCGCACTGGCGCCCATCGAGCGCGCCGCCATGACATGTTCGGCTGATTTGAGCACCAGCGTCTGGGTTCTGATGATGCGGGCATAACCCGGCACATTGACCAGCATCACCACCAGCACCACCGCGTAGAGCGAGGGGCCGAACAGGGTGACCAGCGTCAGCGCCAGCATAACGGTGGGAAAGCTCTTCACCGCGTCGAAGATCAGCAGCAGCACATTGTCGAGCCAGCGCGGCCCATAGCCTGCGATCAGCCCCAGCACGACGCCGACAACCAGCGACACCGCTGTCGCGCCCAGCGCGATCAAAAGCGCGACGCGCCCGCCATAGAGCACCCGGGTGAGAAGATCGCGGCCGAGATGGTCGGTGCCGAGCAGATGCAGCAGGCTCGGCGAAGCGAAGCGTTCGGCCGGCGATATCTTGCTCGGCGCATAGCTGGTCAGGAGGCTGGCGAAGACCGCTGACAGCACCACGACCGTCACCAGCGTCAGGCCGATGGCGCCCAGCGGCTCGCGCATGATGCGGCGCACGGTGCGCCATATCATGCCGAGACGGAAGCTGCGGGACGGCAGCTCAGTTGAAACTTGATCTGACACGGGGATCCAATAGGCCGACCAGAATGTCGGCCGCTACGTTGACGAGGACGAAGAAGACCGTGGTGACCAGCACGGCTCCGGAGACGATGGGGTAGTTGCGCACCGAGATCGCCTCATAGACCAGCTTGCCGATGCCGGGGCGGGCGAAGACGATTTCGGCGAAAACGGAAGACGACAGCATGTGGCCGATGCCGACGCCGAGCAAGGTGATCGTCGGCAGCACGGCGATACGCAGCGCGTAGGTGTAGACGATCCGGTGCTCGGTCAGGCCGAAGGCGCGCGCCGTGCGGATATGGCTGGCCTCCAGTGTCTCCAGCATCGAGGCGCGCACCATGCGCGAGATGTAGCCGATCCAGCCAAGGCCGACCGCTAGAGACGGCAGGATGAGGTGCTGAAGCCGGCTGGCGAGGTCGCCCGGTTCGCCGGCGCCGATCGCCGGCAGCCATTGCAGGGCGACCGCAAACACCAGCAGCGAATAGATGGCGACGACGAAGGATGGCACGGCGATCATCGCCACCGACAGCACCCCGATCACCTGATCGACAAAGCCGCCGCGCCGCACCGCCGCGATGCAGCCAAGCGGGATGCCCAGCGCCACCGACCACGTGATGCCGCCGACCACCAGCGCCAGCGTGAACGGAAGCTGTTCCATCACCACGTCCAGGACCGGCCGGTTCGACAGAACCTCGGTGCCGAGATCGCCATGCAAGGCAGAGCCGTAGAAGTTCACGAATTGCCGCCAGACAGGTTGATCCAAGCCCATACGCTCGCGCAGCGCCTCCTTCATCTCCGGCGTCGCGCGTGGCCCCAGCGCGACGGAGGCCGGGTCTCCGGGAATGAGGTAGACCATGGCGAACATCATCATCATGGCGACGCTGATGATGATGGCGCCAAGCCACAGACGCTTGAGGGCGTAGCGGATCATTTTCGGTACCTGTCGGATGGTCTTTGGCCGGGGCGAGCCCCGCCCGCCGATATCATGCCGGTTTGAAGTCGGTGAACACGGGTTCGCCGTTCGGCTTCAGGCCGGCCACAAGCGTGTCTCGATTCATGATGCCGGTGACCTCATGCGTCAGGAAAATGTAGTTGCCGTTCTCCTCCATCAGGTCCTGAAGCTTCTTGTAGATGACATCGCGCTTTGCCGGGTCGAGCTCGACCATGCCCTCGGCGTTGAGCTTGTCGAATTCCTCGCTGGAAAAACGCTCCCAGTTCCAGACGCCGATCTGGTCGCGGGTGAACCAGGCGGTGGCCCAGCTCGGGTCCGGCTGCATGGAGAAGCGGCTGATGATCATCTGCAGCTTCTTGTAGTAGTCGCCTTCCTTGGCGCCAAGCGTCCAGAAGGTGCCGCTGTCGTTCTGCTTGATCTCCACAGTGAGACCGACATCCTGCAGGTTCGACTGCACGACCTGCGCCGCGGTCAGCCGCTCGGTCTTGTTGAGGATGTCGAGCGTGATCGTGGTGCCGGCCAGCCCCTCCTTGGCGATCATGTCGCGGGCGCGGTCCGGATCGAAATCGAAGAGGTTCTTCTCGCGATGGCCAGGCAGACCGGGCGCGATGATGCCGGTGGCCGTGGCGGCCGCACCGAAATAGGCAGCGTCGACCACCGCCTTGCGGTCCACGGCGTACTGAACCGCGCGGCGCATGTTCGGATTGTTGAAGGGAGCGACATCCTGGTTCATGCCGAGCCAGACAAAGGCCAGCGAAGGCTTCTCGACGACGGTCGTCTTTGGCGGCGGTGTCTGCTTCAGCCGCGAGATCGAGGAGACCGCGGTCCAGGTGTAGTCGAGGTCGCCGGCCTCATAGCCAAGTTCGGCGGTCTTCTCATCCTCGATCGGATGGATGTGGATTTCCGCGAAGGCGCCCTGCTCGTACTTCCAGTCGGGATTGCGCACCAGCACCGTGCGCTGCTTGGGCAGCCATTCCTTCAGGATGTAGGGGCCCGACTGGGCCACCGGCTTGACGCCCATCTTGCCGCCGAGCTCGGTGATGGCGCGCTTCGACAGGATGGTGCCGGACGGCGTCGGCAAGGTCGACGTCCACAGCGGCGCGAAGGCCTGCTTCAGGTGGATCAGCCCCGACAGCTTGTCCTTGACCTCGACTTCCTTGAGCGTTGCCCAGTCGCCGGAATAGGGGCTTTTGTTGGCGGGGTCGGCGATGCGTTCGATCGAAAACTTGACGTCTTCCGCCGTCATCTGGCCGTAGCCGTCTGTGAAACCGATATTGTCGCGCAGCTGGAAGGCGACGGTCAGCGGGTCGAGCTGCTTGATCGTTTCCGCCGCCATCGGCCGCCAGCCCCAGCTATCGCCCGGCGTGGTGACGACGAGGCCGGCGAAGATGACGCTGGTGATGTCGCCTTCAGGCGCCGCCAGCCGGAAGCAAGGGTCGAGCGTCTGGATGTCGGCGTAGGATCGCACCTTGAGGATCGGCCCGTCGCTCGACCAGGAAACTTTTGGATTGACCATTGAGGCGAGGCCGAAAGCGCCGGCTCCGGCGAGCAGGCTGCGGCGCGAAACCCTGGTGTCGGCTAGAATGGACATGCTCTACCCCTCTGCTGTTTTCGTTGTTTTGCTTTCCAGCCGTTGGCCATTCTCCAAGCCGGGCCGAATGTGTCTGTCAGCTAAAACTGCTAATAATAGACATCTATGTCTAGCGAAAATTTTGCCGGCATGTCCGAATCTTGGAGACGGACGATCTTGCGGGAAATCTCGATATCCGACCCGCCCCCGCCGCTACGTCGGCATGGGCAAGCGGCTAAGCGCGAAATGTGATCGCGCACACGGTGCGGCCTGGCCCGCTATTCGGTGGGGCCTGGATCAAGAGCTGGAGCGGAGACGCGCTCTCCGCTACCTTCACTTCCAGATTTCGGCCGCCAGGCGCACGAAATTGCCGCCCAGGACGTTGCGCACGGTCTGCTCGGACTGGCCGCGGCGCAGAAGCACATCGGTCAGTTCGCGCATCTGGCCGGGAGCCGCGTAGGTCGTCGCCCCTTCCGGATATTCGCTCTTGGGCCAGAATTGCGGATTGTCGGAAATGATGCGGTCGATGCCTTTGACATCAACCGGAAAGGCGTAGTCCAGTCCGATGCCGACATGATTTGGGCCAGCCAGGTCGACGAGATATTCGATGTGGTCAGCCAGCCTGTCCGAGTCCGTCCGCCCTTCTCCCAGGAAACGATTGAGCCCGACAATCGCGACGATGCCGCCGGTGCGCGCGCAGGCCTTTATCTGCTCGTCGGTGATGTTGCGGCCATGGCCGCACAGGGCCTTGGCGTTGGAGTGCGAGAAGATGACAGGGCGGTTCGAGTATTCCATCACCTCCATCGAGGTGCGGTAGCCGGTGTGGGTGACGTCGACGAACATGCCGAGACGGTTCATCTCGTCGATGACCTCGCGGCCGAATGCCGTCAGGCTGGTCTCGACATCGTGGCAACCGCCGCCGGCGAGGTTGTTCCTGTTGTAGGCGAACAGGATCTGGCGCACACCCAGATGGTGATAGAACTCGACCATTTCGATGCGGCCGTCGAGCGCGTTCATGCCCTCAATGTCGAAGGTGATCGCCAGTTTGCCCTCGAGCTTGGCCTTGCGGATTTCCGCGACGGAGGAGACCAGCGTGTAGTGCTCGGGATTGGCAAGGATCCAGTGACGGAAATTTGCGAGCGTCCGCACTGTCTGCTCCCAGGGCAACAGGTCGAAGCCGACATCGATTGACAGATAGTCGATGCCGGCGTCGCGCCAGATCTGCAGATTGTTCAGGTCCGCAGCCGGATCCGGCATGAAGCCGGAATGCGCGTCCCATATGATTTCACTGTCGAAAATGGCCTTGGCGGCAGTCGAAACGCTCACTTTTTTCCTCGCTCTCTCGGCAACACCAACAACGGAAGGCCAGATCAAGCGGCGTTCCGGATGTGTGATCCAGATGCAGTGCGCATCAAGTATCAGGCCACAGACACATGTGTCTAGACAGCTCCGAACGGGCCTGTATGGTCGCCGTCGCTGCATGTCGCTCCGACCGGGCCATCGGCAAAAGGGAGAACAAAGATGAGCTCAAACGGAAGCCATGGCGGGAGCGATAGCAGGCATATCGCCGTGATCGGCGGCGGTATTATCGGCTGCAGCGCGGCTTTCCATTTGCTGCGGTCCGGCGTGCGCCGGGTGACGGTCATCGATGCGGGTCAGCCGGGTGCCGCGACCACCAGCGCCGGCGCGGGCTTCGTCTCCCATTGGTCCGCCGGCATGATCCCGCTCGGTGAAGAAGGCCTTCAACTGCAGCAATATGGCCTCGATTTCTATCGCAGGCTGCACGAGGTCGGCGTCGAGATCGGTTATCGGCCAAACGGCACCTTGATCATGGCGCTGACCGAGGATGGGCGCGAGCGTTTCGTCCGACCGGTGCTGGACTCACCCTATGCCCCGCCGGAAATGCAGGATTTGAACGCCGCGCAGATCGGCCAGAAGATGCAGGGCCTCATCGATCCGGCGCGGGTCCATTCGGCCGCCTACAATCCGCATGGCATCCAGCTCGACACCAAGCTGGCGATGGGGGTACTGACCGGCCAGATCAGCGAGCTCGGCGGTGTTTTTCGCAGCGGCACACGCGTAACGGCCGTCCATGATGCCGGTGACCGGGTGACCATCGAGACCGATCAGGGCAGCCTTGAGGCTGACGGCGTGATCGTTGCCGCCGGCGCCTGGAACAACCAGGTCATATCAGGCCTCGGCTGGAAGTTGCCGCTGCTGCGCGTCGTCGCAACGCGCATCGTCACCGACGATCGTGGGCTGCCGTCGACCATTCCCACGGTCCAATGCCGCGAATTGCGGCTGTGGCTGCGCGAAACATTCGGCGCCGTCATGTGGGGAACCGGCCGGCATTACAAACCTCTCTACAAGACCGACGACAACGAGATCGAACCTGGCCAGCCGCACAATATCGAGCTGATGCGGGAGACCTCCGAGCAGGAGCTTGCCGAGTTGCAGACTGTGTTCCCGCCGCTGCGCGGTTCGACGATCGCGAGCTGGGCGCAAGGCGTGCCGTGCTACACGCCCGACAACGGCCTTGTCGTCGGCAAGGTGCCCGGCAGCGACAATGTCGTGGTCGTCGGCGGCGACAATGAGAGCGGCGTCACCCATGGACCGGGTCTTGGCCGGCTATCCTGCGAACTGGTCCTCGGGCACACCCCGTTCGTTTCCGCCGAGCGGTTCCGTGTCGATCGCTACGCCTCCGATGCCTTCAAGTCGGAGGCCGAGATCGAGGCCGCCATGCCGGCCTGGGGCGCGCGTCATGAAGCGTCGCGGTTTGGTCGCGAGGCCTGATCTGTTAGCTGTCGCCGACGCTGGCCAGCAGCGCCTGCGCCACCGCCCTGACCACCGGGCCGGCATTCTTCCTCATGACGATGTGGAAGGAGCCGGCGTGGCGACGCGAGGTTTTCGTCAGCCGGACGAGCTGGCCGCGGCGCAGATGCTCATCGGCAAATCCCGCCCAGGCGAGTGCCGCGCCGCGCCCGGCGATGGTTTCGTGGATCATCGACATGTAGCTGGTGAACCGAGGTCCGTCGAGTTTCCGGTCGGTTCCGATCCATGATTGCCAACTGTCGATCGCGCCGGGCGGCGTCACCTGATGCAGCAGCGGCACCGCCATGAAAGCCTCGGGGTCTTCCGAGGCGAGCGCCGGATAACGCGCCAGGAACGCCGGCGCGCAGACCGGGAACCATTCACCGTCGAGCAGTTTTTCGGTCACGAATTCGGGCCATTGCCCGGCTTCGCCGAAACGGATCGACAATGCCACTTCAGGCTGATCGAAATCCCTGTAATCGGTGGATGTCTGCAGCAGCACCCGGCCATCGGCAACCTGCGATGTGATGAGGCCGAAGCGCGGCATCAGCCATGCCTGCGCGAAGTCGTGGCTGCAGCCGACCATGAATGTATCGCTGTCGTGCGCGGTCAAATCCTCGACCGCTTGCCTGATGGTGCCGAGACCCTCGCGGATCGCTTCGGCCAGCGTGTTGCCGGCCCCGGTGACGGCGACGCGGTTGCCTCTGCGCGTGAACAGCTCGACCGACAGCTGGCGCTCGAGATTGGCGACATGCCTGCTGACCGCCGATTGTGCGATGTTGAGCTCCTGCGCGGCCAGTGTCAGCCCGCCATGCCTGGCGGCAGCCTCGAAGACGACCATGGCGTTCAGCAGGGGAAGCGATGTTTTGAGGGTTTTCACGGTCCGGACCTACATTCATGCCTTTTCGATATGAAGGTCTATCATATCTGTATTTGCTGCAAGCCTTTCCGCATCGCACACTCTATCGAAACATCATTCTAACGCCAGCGAGCAGAAAGGTGTTTGCCGTGCAGGCCTACACACCGAACAGCCAGCCTATCGACAGAAGCGAGACCGTCAGGCTGATCGACCGGCAACGTCCGGACTGGTCGCTGGAACAGGCCTTTTATGCCGACCCGGCGATCTTCGCGCTGGAACGGGACTTGTGGTTTCCGCGCCAATGGATGCTTGTCGCCCATGCCAGCGAGGTTCCCGAAAAGGGCCGCTACATCGTGCGCCAGCTGTTCGACGAGGAGATCATCGTCGTGCGCTTCGGCGACGCCGAGGACGACATCGCGGCCTACTACAATGTCTGCACCCATCGCGGCTCGCGGCTCTGCGCCAAGGATGGTCGCGGCAAGCTTCTGGTCTGCCCCTATCATGCCTGGTCGTTCAGGCTGACCGGCGAACTGCAGTCGCGGCAGGATCTGCCGGCAAGCGTCGATCCGGAAGCGCTGGGACTGCACCGCGTGCCCTGCAAGAGTTTCGGCGGCCTCGTCTTCTGTGGCCTCGATGCCAGTTCGCTGCCCGACATCCAGCCTGTCGCGGACGGGCTGACGGGCGGCTTGCGCGAAAACGGCCTCGACCGTGCACGCATCGTCGCCCGCAAGAATTATCTGACCAAGGCGAACTGGAAGCTGGTGCTCGAGAACTTTCTCGAATGCTATCACTGCCGGCCGGCTCATCCCGAATATTACCGCGTCAACGGCCATGTCAAAGTGACCGCGACCCGCGATGCCGACAAGGCGGTCGAGTGGCAGAACGAAATCGAGGCCTGGCACAGCGTCATCGGCGATGCCGAATTCCACAAGGGTGCGTGGCAGGCAGGCGACCTCGACACGATGCCGTTTGCCATGCACCGCAAGCCGATCGGCTCCGGCCGTAACACGCTGTCCAATACGGGCGAGGGGGTCTCGTGCCTGATGGGTGGTCGTCACGCCTATGATGGCGGCGAAAGCGGCTTTCGCCTCGGACGCCTGTCGTTTGCAAGTGCTGCCAATGATTATGTCACGCTGTTCCAGATGATACCGCGCAACGCCATGGAAACAGACGTCATCCTGACCTGGCTCGTCGACAAGGATGCCGATAACGACATCGACGCCGATGCGATCAGCTGGATGTGGGACGTCACCACGGTGCAGGACAAGAAGATCACCGAGGACAATGCCGACGGCATTATGTCCCGTGCCTACCGGCCAGGCCCCTACACGCCGCTGGAAAGCCAGACCTCGTTCTTCGTGCAGACCTATCTGTCGGAACTGCGTTCGCTGATCACCGGCACGCGCGGCGCGACCGCCAGACAGTGGTCCGCGCCGAAGGAACTTTTCGCATCGCCGAAGGCGGCGAGCTGCAACACGCGGCTCTGACCCGCGGCCGAAGATGCCTCTTTGAGGCGTCGCATTCCGATGCCATATGAAGGTGGCCGACGGAATGTTGCGGGAGAGACAGTTTATGACCAAAGGTTCGGACTTGTTCGTCGCGGCCCTCGAGAACGAAGGGGTCGAACGGATTTTCGGCATTCCCGGCGAAGAAAATCTCGATATCGTCGAATCCATCCGCCGCTCCTCGATCCAGCTGATCCTGACCCGCCACGAGCAAGCAGCCGCTTTCATGGCCGCCACCTATGGCAGGCTCACCGGCAAGCCGGGTGTGTGCATCACCACGCTTGGCCCAGGCGCGCTCAATCTTTCGACCGGTTCGGCCTATGCGCTGCTCGGCGCGATGCCGATGATCATGATCACCGGCCAGAAGGGCATCCTGTCATCCCGGCAGGCGCGCTTCCAGATCGTCGACATCGTCGCGGCGATGAAGCCGCTGACCAAGCTGTCGCGCCAGATCGTCTCGCCGAAGATGATCCCCTCGCTCGTGCGCGAAGCTTTCCGTGTCGCCCAGGAAGAACGTCCCGGCCCCGTACATCTGGAACTGCCGGAAGACATTGCGGCGGCCGAGTGTGAGCCGATCGCACTGGTGCCGACGCACCCGGTCGAACTGCCGCTGGCCAGCCCGGGTGCGCTTGATCGCGCCGCCCTTATGATCATGGAAGCCAGGCGCCCGCTGCTGATGTTCGGCGCGGCGGCGTCGCGTCCGCGCGTGACCCCCGATGTCGCGCAGTTCGTGCTGCGGACGCAAATTCCCTATTTCACCACGCAGATGGGCAAGGGAACCGTGCCCGGCGGCACGGAGCTCTATATGGGAACGGCAGCCCTTTCGGAGCGCGACTACGTGCACGAGGCCATCGAGCAGGCCGATCTGATCATCACCATCGGTCACGACACCGTGGAGAAGCCGCCCTTCATCATGGGAGCGAAGGGGCCGAGGGTCATTCATGTCGGCTACCAATCAGCCGATGTCGAGCAGGTCTATTTCCCGCAAGCCGAAATCGTCGGCGACCTCGGCCCTTCGCTGGCGCTGCTGGCCGACCGCATCGAGGGCAAGATCCCCAACGCGCAGGTCCTGCTGCCGCTGCGCGAAGGCATTCTGAGCCGGATCGCCGCGCGCGCCACCGAAGATCGCTTCACGCCGCAGCGCATCGTGCACGACGTGCGCGCCGTGATGCCGGCCGACGGGATTCTCGCCCTCGACAACGGCATGTACCAGATCTGGTTT
>NZ_RZPQ01000720.1:0-3013 GCF_003999135.1 Mesorhizobium sp. M7A.F.Ca.CA.004.06.1.1
GCTTTCTCCAGCGCAAAGCGGCTTTCCAGCGGCCGCGATTGTTTCGAAGCCCAGGCGCCGATGCGGCTGCCGCGCGGCCGTGTCGCATAGTAGGCGTCGGCTTCGGCGTCGCTGACGATCTCCACCGGTCCGCGAATGCGCACCTGGCGGCGCAGCGACTTCCAATGGAAACACATCGCCGCCTTCATGCTGCCAAGAATCTCCTGGCCCTTGGCGCTCTCGAAATTCGTGTAGAAGACAAACCCGCTTTCATCGAACCCCTTGAGCAACACCATACGCACATCCGGCATGCCGTCGGCATCGACGGTCGCCAGAGCCACGCCGTTGGGGTCGTTCGGCTCGCTTTTCGTGGCGTCGTCCAGCCATGCGGCAAAGAGGCGAAACGGTTCGGCAGCCTCGGTAAAGTCACCGCTTGTTAACTCAGTGTCACTCATAGTTTTTCTCAAATTGTCACGAAGCCAAGATTCTTACAAAACCAAGATTCTTTACGAAGCAAGGGGGAGGCTGCCGATTGTCGCGTATCGCGCAAGCTTTTGACAGCAGGCAATGGAGCGTTATCGCTTCGGCCAGCGCGAAAGCCGCGATCGTGGCGCTCGCCTTGCCGCTTGCCGCGTGTGGCGCCGGCGGCTTCAGCCTGGAAAAAGCCGAAGTCGACCGCTCGATCCTGACCAGCAGCACGTCTGCTTCGGCCGCGCCGGCCAATTTGGATCGCGACTCCGACCAGACGACGATCGGCAATGCGGTTTCCTCGGCCGACATCGAGCAACTCGGCGGGCAGGCCGTGCCGTGGGCCAATGCCGGCACCGGCTCGCGCGGTTCCATCACCGATCTGGCGGAATTGAAGGACAACGGCCAGACCTGCCGCCGCTTCAAGGCCTCGCGCGAAAGCTTTGACGGCGTTGCCATGTTCGAAGGCGAACTGTGCCTGGCCAGCGCCGGCGGCTGGCGCATGCAGGACTTCAAGGCGCTCTGATTTTCCGCGTCTGATATGCTGCTCCAGCACTGGAATTTCTTCCTATGCGAGCGCATATAGGTGGCACAAGAGACTCAACTCTACTCCAGGGCAGTAAGCACATGCGCGACCCCTATGAGGTGCTGGGCGTTGCCAGGAACGCATCGGCCAAGGACATAAAGTCGGCGTATCGGAAACTCGCCAAGAAGCATCATCCGGACCAGAATCCGAATGATCCCAAGGCGAAGGACCGTTTTGCCGCGGCCAACCAGGCCTACGAGATCGTCGGCGACGAAAAGAATCGCGCCGCTTTCGATCGCGGCGAGATCGACGCCGACGGCAAGCCGCGATTCCAGGGCTTTGAAGGCGCTGCCGGTGGCGGCGATCCCTTTGGCGGCTTTCGTCGGCAACAGGGTCCGGGCGGTTCGCGGTTCGAATTCCGCTCCGGCCGACCGGGTGGCGATCCGTTCGACGGCAACAGCGACATCTTCAGCCAGATTTTTGGCGACACTTTTTCGGGCGCGCGCGGTCCCGGCACGGGCGATCGCCGCCAGCAGGCGACAGCAGCCGATCTGAACGTGACGCTCGATATCACCATCGAGGAAGCGGCGACCGCCGAAAAGGTGACGGCGATGTTCCCCGACGGCCGCAAGGTGGCGGTCAAGCTGCCGGCCTATGTCGAGGATGGTCAGACCATCCGCCTCAAGGGCCAAGGCGAGCAGGGGCCAGGCCAGCCAGGCGACGCGCTGGTCAAGATCCATCTGCGCCGACATCCACGCTACCGCATCGAGGGCCGCGACCTGCACGCCGATCTACCGGTGGTACTGGCGGATGCGGTGCTCGGCGCCAAGGTGCCGGTCGAGACGCCGACCGGCAGGCTCGCGGTCAACATTCCGGCCTGGTCGAGCTCCGACAAGGTCCTGCGGCTGAAGGGCAGAGGCCTGCCGGAAAAGGCCGGCGGCCACGGCGATCTCTACGCTCATGTGCGTATCATGCTGCCGGAAGGCGGCGACAGCGCGCTCGAAGCGCTGTTGCGCGGCCAAAAAGGCTGATCGGCGGCTTTTGTCCCCCGAACTGTCCGGTTTGGACGCTTGAAGGGGCTCTGTGCCTGTGCGATAGGGCAACCCACAAAGCTGAAATCTTGCGGAGAGCGCTCACATGGCGGGTGGACAGGGCCTAATGGCCGGCAAGCGCGGCCTCATTCTTGGCGTCGCCAACAATAGGTCGATCGCCTATGGCATCGCCAAGTCGTGCGTCGACCATGGCGCCGAGATCGCGCTGACCTATCAGGGCGAGGCGTTCAAGAAGCGCGTCGAGCCGCTGGCGGCGGAACTGGGCGCCTTTGTCGCCGGCCATTGCGACGTCACCGATCCGGCGAGCCTGGACGAGGTTTTCGCCAATGTCGCCAGGCACTGGGGCAAGCTTGATTTCCTCGTCCACGCCATCGCCTTCTCCGACAAGGATGAACTGACCGGCCGCTATGTCGAGACGACGCGCGACAATTTCCTGCGCACCATGGACATTTCGGTCTATTCCTTCACCACCATAGCCAAGCGCGCCGAGGCGCTGATGACCGATGGCGGCTCGTTGCTGACGCTGACCTACTACGGCGCCGAAAAAGTGATGCCGCACTACAACGTCATGGGTGTCGCCAAGGCGGCGCTCGAGGCCAGCGTGCGCTACCTGGCGGTCGACCTCGGCGCCAAGAAGATCCGCGTCAACGCCATCTCGGCCGGCCCGATCAAGACGTTGGCCGCCTCCGGCATCGGCGATTTCCGCTACATCCTGAAGTGGAACGAGTACAATTCGCCGCTGAAGCAGACGGTCACGCAGGAGGAAGTCGGCGATTCCGGCGTCTATTTCCTGTCCGACCTGTCGCGCGGCGTCACCGGTGAAGTGCATCACGTCGATTCGGGCTACCACGTCGTCGGCATGAAGGCGGTCGACGCGCCTGATATTTCGACGGTCAAGGACTAACGCCCGGCCAACCGTCGTCCGTCCCGATCCCGCACCGGAAGACCTGATGTACCCGCTGGTTTATATCGCGCGCCACGGCCAGAC
>NZ_RZPQ01000721.1:0-3011 GCF_003999135.1 Mesorhizobium sp. M7A.F.Ca.CA.004.06.1.1
CTATTCCTAATTGTGAAATGCCGCATAAGACGCCGTTTCCGGACATTCTTTTTAAGTGCTTGCCGGCAAACGAAAAAACCCGGCACAAACGGCCGGGTTCGAAGAACGTCAGTCTAGGCAAGTAATGTCAGGCCGACAGTACCTTGACCCGCTGAGCCAGTCGCGACACCTTGCGGGACGCCGTGTTCTTGTGGATCACGCCCTTGGTCGCGGCACGCATCAATTCCGGCTCCGCGATCTTGAAGGCAGCCTGTGCGGCAGCCTTGTCACCGGAGGCAAGGGCCTCTTCGACCTGGCGGATATAGGTGCGGACGCGCGAGCGGCGGTTCTTGTTTATCGCTGCGCGGCGGACGATCTTGCGCGTTGCCTTTTTGGCCGAGGATGTATTGGCCATGATGCCTCTCTTCTGATCTGGTCGGCGCATGCGGATGCCGCAGGGCGCAAAAAACAAACGGGCAGCCACGGGGCCGCCTCGGTTGGTGCGGCTTATAGTTCAGCTTTTCCGGCGCGTCAACGCTGCCCGGCCTTCTTTTTGGCGGCCAGCAGCCATCTTCTTCGCAGCCAAGGGATTGGCGTCAGCGGTTGGTGAAATTCGGCTTCCGCTTCTCGGCAAAGGCCGCCATGCCTTCCTTCTGATCGTCCAGTGCAAACAGCGAGTGAAACAGCCGGCGCTCGAACCGCAATCCCTCGGCAAGCGTCGTCTCGAAGGCGCGGTTGACAGCCTCCTTCGCCATCATCACGGATGGTAGCGAGAAAGCGGCAATCTTGGCCGCGGCCTTCAGCGCCTCCTCGACAAGCTCGCCGGCAGGCACCACCCGCGACACCAGGCCAGAACGCTCGGCCTCGGCGGCATCCATCATCCGCCCGGTCAGGCACATGTCCATCGCTTTCGACTTGCCGACGAAGCGGGTCAGCCTTTGTGACCCGCCCATGCCTGGAATGACGCCGAGGGTGATCTCGGGCTGGCCGAATTTGGCCGTGTCGGCGGCGATAATGAAATCGCACATCATCGCCAGCTCGCAGCCGCCGCCGAGTGCATAGCCCGCCACTGCCGCGATAATAGGCTTTCGCGCCCGCGTCAGTTCCTCCCAGCCGACGAAGAAGTCTTGGGCGTAGGCGTCCGCGTAGGAGATGGACTGCATCTCCTTGATATCGGCGCCGGCGGCGAAAGCCTTTTCGGAACCGGTGATGACCATGGCGCCGACACCGGGATCGGCGCTGAACCCGTTCACGGCCGCCACCACCTCGGTCAGAATCTGCGAATTCAGCGCGTTGAGCGCCTGCGGCCTGTTCAGCGTGATCAGCCCGACCTTGCCGTGCGTCTCGGTGATGATCGTCTCATAGGCCATGGCTGCTTCTCCTTGCTCACGCTCGTCTAGAGCGGTTCATCGTTTCACGGAAACGCAGAACCGCTCCATCTCTCTGTCTTGACGCAATTCCGAACGGGAAACCGTTCCCACTTTTCCTGGAATTACTCTGACTCATCGCTGACATGTCCGGCAATAAAAGGTCGATCGGCCGCTCTGCACGACACGTTCGATGTGGCCGCCGCAGCCGGGCTTGGAGCAGGCCTTGCCTTCGCGGTCGTAGACGGCGAAGGCGTGCTGGAAATAGCCCAGCGCCCCATCGGTCTGCATATAGTCCCGCAGTGAGGAGCCGCCGGCTGCGATCGCATCCGATATCACCGAACGAATGGCTTGCGCGAGGTGTTCGCTTTGGGCCTGGGCTTTCTTTCCGGGCCTGGCGATCGTGCCCGCCTCGCGCAGCGGCGACAGGCCGGCACGCCACAACGCCTCCGACACATAGATGTTGCCGAGCCCGGCGATCAGCCTCTGGTCGAGAAGCGCTGCCTTCAGCGGTGATCGCCGCCCCTTCATCAATGAGGCAAGCAGCGCACCGTCCAATGTGTTGCCGGTTGGCTCGACGCCAAGTCCAGCCAGCATCGGATGAACGTCCGGCAGCCCTTCCGCAAACAGCATGAAGCCGAAGCGGCGCGGATCATTGAAGATCACGCGGGACCGGGCACCGGCCGGAGACACGACATGGAAGACGACGTGGTCGTGATTGGAGCTCTTCGAGCGGTCGTGCCGGAAGATGCCGGGCATGTCGCTGCCATCGGCCGTCTCTATGCGGAATGAGCCCGACATGCCGAGATGGCAGATCAGCATGGGGCCGCCTTCCAGGTCCATCGTCAGATACTTGGCCCGGCGGCCGAGTGCCGTGATCGTCTTGCCGGTCAGCCGCTGCGCGAATTTCTCGGGAAATGGAAAGCGCAGATCCGGTCGGCGCGCCTCGACGCGGGCGATGGTAGCGCCTTCCAGAACCGGCTGCAGCCCGCGCCGGACGGTTTCGACCTCCGGCAATTCAGGCATGACCGCCGATCGCCGTATAGAAAGACGTGCCGTAGCGTCCGGGCGCCAGCCCGAGATGCTCGGCCACGGTCTCGCCAATGTCGGCGAATGTCGTTCTCAGTCCGATGTCGCCGCCCTTGAGACCCGGTCCAGTGCCGATCACCGGAATGCGCTCGCGCGTGTGATCGGTCCCGCCCCAGGTCGGGTCGTTGCCGTGGTCGGCCGTCAGGATGAGAAGATCGCCCTGCCGCAGCCTCGCAAATGCCTCCGGCAGCCGCAGGTCGAAGGCCTCGAGCGCGGCAGCATAGCCCGCGACATCGCGGCGGTGACCGAATTCGGTGTCGAAGTCGACGAAATTGGCGAAGACGAGGTCACCGTCGCCGGCATTATCCATCGCACCCAGAGCCTCGTCGAACATCGCCATGTTGCCTGCCGCCTTGCGCACTTGCGAAATTCCGCGATGGGCGAAGATGTCGCCGATCTTGCCGACGGCGATGACACGGCTGCCACGCGCCGTCAGCCGGTCGAGCAGGGTCGGTTCCGGCGGGGGCACGGCGTAGTCATGACGGTTGTATGTCCGCTCGAAAGTGGCGGTGGTTTCGCCGACGAATGGCCGCGCGATCACCCGTCCGATCCTCAGAGGGTCAACCAGCCTGCGCA
>NZ_RZPQ01000722.1:0-3006 GCF_003999135.1 Mesorhizobium sp. M7A.F.Ca.CA.004.06.1.1
GATATCGGCCATATGGGCACCTCGGTGGCGGCGCTGGAGACAGCTGAGAAGAAGGGTTTCGACACCGGCCTCCGCGTCGTCCATCCGTTTGACGACAACTGGACGCTGCCGGTCTATGTCGCCAATTTCGTTTTGATGGAATACGGCACCGGCGCCATTTTCGGCTGTCCGTCCGGCGACCAGCGCGACCTCGACTTCGCCAACAAATACGGCCTGCCGGTGATTCCGGTGGTGATGCCGGAAGGCGAGAATCCGGCGACGTTCCAGATCATCGACGAAGCCTATGTCGATGACGGCGTGATGATCAATTCGCGCTTTCTCGACGGCATGAAGCCGGATCAGGCTTTCGACGAAGTCACCAAACTGCTGGAGCAGAAGACCATCGGCAACCGGCCGATGGCCGAGCGCAAGGTGAATTTCCGCCTGCGCGACTGGGGCATTTCGCGCCAGCGCTACTGGGGCTGCCCGATCCCGATGATCCATTGCGAGGCTTGCGGCGTGGTGCCGGTGCCGAAGGTGGACCTGCCGGTGAAGCTGCCCGACGATGTCGATTTCGATCGCCCGGGCAATCCGCTCGACCGGCATCCGACATGGCGCCATGTGAAATGTCCGCAATGCGGCAGGGATGCGCGGCGCGAAACCGACACGATGGACACGTTCGTCGATTCGTCGTGGTACTTTGCCCGCTTCACCGCGCCGTGGGCGCATGAACCGACCGATCCCAAGGCGGCCAACGAATGGCTGCCGGTCGACCAGTATATTGGCGGGATCGAGCACGCGATCCTGCATCTGCTCTATTCGCGCTTCTTCACCCGCGCCATGCGCGAGGCCGGCCATGTCGATCTGGCCGAGCCGTTCAAGGGCCTGTTCACGCAAGGCATGGTGGTGCACGAAACCTATCGCGTCGGCTCGGCATCGAATGGCCGCTGGCTGGCGCCCACCGAAGTTCGGCTGGAGGACGTCGACGGCAAGCGCAGCGCCATCGACATCGCCACCGGCGAGGCCGTCACCATCGGCCCGCTGGAAAAGATGTCGAAATCGAAAAAGAACACGGTGAGCCCGGAAGACATCACCGATGGCTACGGCGCCGATACGGCGCGCTGGTTCATGCTGTCCGATTCTCCTCCCGAGCGCGATGTCGAGTGGACCGACGATGGCGCTGCCGGTGCGCATCGCTTCATCCAGCGCATCTGGCGCCTGGTGTCGACGGCGGCCGAAACACTGGCCGGCATCAAGCCCTTAGCGGCCAGCAGCGGCGAGGCCGCGGTGGTTTCCAAGGCCGCGCACAAGATCCTGAAGGCGGTCGGAGAGGATATCGAGAAGCTCGCTTTCAACCGCGCCATCGCCCGCATCTACGAACTGGCCAACGCGCTGACCACGCCGCTCAACGAGGTGGCCGAAGGCAAGGCCGATGCAGCGCTGAAAGGCGCCTGTCGGCAGGCGGTGGAGATTCTCGTGCATCTGATCGCGCCGATCATGCCGCATCTGGCCGAGGAGTGCTGGGCAACGCTTGGCGGCACCGATCTCGTTGCCGAACGGCCCTGGCCGGTCTTCGATCCGGCGCTGGTGGTCGACAACGAAGTCACCTATCCGGTACAGGTCAACGGCAAGAAGCGGGGGGATTTGACAATTGCCCGCGACGCGGACCAAGGTGCGGTCGAAAAAGCGGTATTGGCTCTCGACTTCGTGCAGAAAGCACTTGAAGGTAAGGCTCCGCGCAAGGTGATCATCGTGCCGCAGAGGATCGTCAATGTCGTTGCCTGATCGGGAAAAGACAGAGTTGAACCATTTGCTGCGCCGCATTGCGCTTGCCGGCCTGATAGGTTCGCTCGCGCTTGTCTCGGCCTGCACGGTGCGGCCGCTCTATTCGAGCGCGCCACTGTCGGGTTCGCAGGCCAGTGCCAGTGCCGAACTGGCGTTGATCGGCATCAAGCCGGTCAATACGCGTTACGGCCAACAGGTGCGCAACAATCTGATTTTCGGGTTTGGACGAGGCGCCGGCGAGCCGGCCTCGCCGGTCTATTCGCTCAATCTCGGCGTGACCGAAGCGGTCGAGTCCGCGGCACTCGTGCAGGTCGGAACGGATGAAGACGAACCGACCGCCGGTTCCGTGACGCTGACCGGCAGCTATACGCTGGCCGATGCGAAGACCGGCGTGGTGATCGCATCCGGCAAGCGTTCGATCACCTCGTCCTTCGACAGGCCGCGTCAGGAATTCGCCGCATACCGGGCGCAGATCGACGCCGAGAATCGCGCTGCGCGAGAGTTGGCGGAAGCGCTGCAGCTGTCCATTGCCCAGGACCTTGTCCGGCACGGCAAGACCGGCTAGCGCACCTCATCGCTTCACGGAAACGGTCCGGCGCCCCAGGCATGATGGGGTGATCGCGGGATCATGACCAGATTCTCGAACAGAGCCAGATTCCGAACAGGGATTGTCCGAAGATACCCATCGAGCTGCTGCGGCACGGCGAGTAGATCGCGCCACCGGCGTGGATGCGGCGAGACGACGATCGTGCCGTGTCGCTCGCCGATTACCACGAAGATTTTGGTGCCCAGGATGGTCGGCGATCCATCCGGGAAGCAACTGTTAACCACTCGCTCCCTATTGCTCGGCAGACATTTCAGAGTGAGTCTTGAGAATGGAAGCCAAGCGTTTTTCCCGGGTCAATTTATCGACGGCCGCATCGCCTGATGATCCCGAGGGGAAGCGCTCCGAGAGCATCGGCGACAGGGGTGGTCAGCGAGGTTCTTCTGCGGCAGGCGACCTTGATCGTCCGGCTCGCAAGGAGCCGGGCGGCCGGCAGCCCGCCACACGCCAGGCCGGCTATTCAGCGCCGGTGGTCGATCTCGGTGGCAACAAGCGGCCCTATATGGAGCCGCGGGGTGGCTCGGACGACACGCTTTCGAAAATCGGCGATATCGAGAGCCCTGCCTGGCAGGAATATTTCTTCCTTGCACCCAACGTGCGTTTTACACGCACGCCGGACTATGAGGCCAGGAAGCATC
>NZ_RZPQ01000723.1:0-3000 GCF_003999135.1 Mesorhizobium sp. M7A.F.Ca.CA.004.06.1.1
GTATAGCCCTTCTCGTTGGCCAGTTCGATCGACACCGGGCGCTGGTTCTCGGCGGCAACCATGCCTTTCGAGCCATGCACCTCGATGCGCTGGTCGTAGCCATAGGTGGCGCGGCGCGAATTGGAGATGACCGCCTGCTTGCCGGAAGCGGTTTCCAGGATGACGCTGACGCTATCGAAATCGCCGGCGGCACCGATCTTCTTGTCGACCAGCACCGAGGCATGGGCGCTGACCGCCACGACCTCTTCGCCGAGCAGGAAGCGCGCCATGTCGAAATCATGGATGGTCATGTCGCGAAAAATGCCGCCCGAGCGCTTGATGTAGTCGATCGGCGGCGCGCCGGGATCGCGCGAGGTGATGGTGACCATCTCGACGGTGCCGATGGCGCCGTCGTCGATTGCCTTGCGCACGGCGGCGAAGTGCGGATCGAAGCGGCGGTTGAAGCCGACCATCAGCGTCGCCTTGGTCTTCTCGACCACGGCCAGGCACTTCTCGACGCGCTTGACGTTGAGGTCGATCGGCTTCTCGCAGAAGATCGCCTTGCCGGCCTTGGCGAAGCGCTCGATCAGATCGGCATGGGTGTCGGTCGGCGTGCAGATGACGACGGCGTCGATATCACCGGCTTTCTCGATATCCTCGATGCTGCGCACCTCGGCGCCATAGGCGCTCGCCAGCTCTTTGGCGGCCTTCTCGAACGCATCGGCGACGGCAACCAGTTTGGCCTGCGGATTGGAGCCGACGGCGCGGGCATGGACCTTGCCGATGCGGCCGGCACCGAGGAGAGCGAAGCGAACGGTCATGATATTTCCTCTGGGGGATGGGTTAGAGAGAGTTGTGTCCGCACCTTCCTTTTGGGGGAAGGTGGCAAGTCTATTTTTCGAGCGCGCCAGAAAACAGGATGACCATCCTGTTTAGGCCGCGAGTTCCGCCTCCCCGGTCTTGGCGCCGGTGATGTAGGAGACGATATCGTTTCCGTCGGTGTTCTCCTTGCGCAGATTGGCGACGATGCGGCCGCGCCGGAACACGACGATACGGTCGCAGAGATCGAACACCTGGCGCATATTGTGGCTGATCAGGATCAGCGGCTCGCCATTGTCCTTGAGCGTACGGACGATGTTTTCGACCTGCGCGGTCTCCTGCACGCCAAGGGCAGCCGTTGGCTCGTCCATGATGATCAGCTTGGAGGCGAAGGTCGCGGTGCGGGCGATCGCCACGCACTGGCGCTGGCCGCCTGACATGTGGCGGATGGTGTTGGACAGATTGGGGATCTTCACCGCCGTGCGGACGAGCGCCGCCTCGGTCGCCTTGCGCATGTATTTGCGGTCGAGGATCGAGAACGGGCCGAGGTTGAACAAAACCTTCTCGCGGCCGAGGAACAGGTTCGAAGGCACGTCGAGATCGTCGGCCAGCGCCAGGTTCTGGAACACGGTCTCGATGCCCGCCGTGCGAGCCTCGATCGGCCCGGCAAAATTCACTTCCTTGCCGTCGAACCAGATCTGGCCGCTGGTGCGCTGCTCGACACCGGTGATCTGGCGCACGAAGGTCGACTTGCCGGCGCCGTTGTCGCCCATGATGGCGACATGCTCGCCCTTGCGCAGTTCGAAATTCGCCCCTTCCAGCGCGTGCACGCCGCCATAGCGCTTGGTCAGGTTTTCAGTCTTCAGGACGATGTCTGACATGGTCATGCCCTCATTGCCCGCAGGCGTTGGCGCCACTGGTCGAGAACCACCGCACCGACGATGATCACACCCTTGACCATCTCCTGGTAGTAGGCGTCGAGGCGCAGGAAGGTGAAGCCGGAGATGATGACGCCGAAGATCAGCGAGCCGATCACCGTGCCGATGATCGAGCCGCGGCCGCCCGACAGGGAGACGCCGCCGATGACCGCCATGGCGATGGCGTCGAGTTCGTACATCACGCCCATGCCGGACTGCGCGGTCAGGTTCTTGGAGCTCAGCACCACGGCGGCGAGCGCGGCGAGAATGCCGGCGATGACGTAGACCAGGATCTTGTGGTTGGCGATCTTGATGCCGGACATGCGCGCGGCATCCTCGTTGGAGCCGATCGCGTAACAGTGCTTGCCGTACCTGGTGTAGGTCATGATCAGCTGGAACAGGATGGCCAGCGACAGGAAGATGACGACGGGCATCAGGCCTTTGCCGATGCCGGCGAAACTCTCGGTGGGAAACGAGATCGGCTGGCCCTTGGACCACCATTTGGCGATGCCGCGCGCGGTCACCATCATGCCGAGCGTGGCGATGAACGGCGGAATGCGCGTGTAGGCGATCAGCGCGCCATTGACGAGGCCGGCAAACAGGCCGCAGGCGATCGCCACCAGCAGCGGCACGATGACAGGCAGGTCCGTCCAGCCCTGCGCCAGGAACATCGCCTTGGGATTGGGGTTGCCGTTGACCGTCGCCACCTGAGCGAAGCTCATGGCGATCATGGCGGTCGCGCCGACGATCGAGCCTGAGGACAGGTCGATGCCGCCGGTGATGATGACCTGCGTCACGCCGATGGCGATGATGCCGACGATCGACACCTGCAGGATGATGATCTGCAGGCGCGCTTCGTTGAAGATGCCGCCGACGTCGCTGCGTGTGTTGAACAGGAAGCTGTCGCCGAGAAAAATGCGGCCGATCAGTTCGAAGATGACGACGAGAATGACCAGTGCCAGGAAAACATTGAACTCGGCCGGCCATGTGCGCTTCCTCGCATCATAACCGACGCCGCCGACGCCATGAGATGTCTGTGCCACGTATTCTGTCCTCCATCAGCCGCGGTCGCCCTCGCGCCTGCGGCGCTGAGGGAGAGAGGGGAGCGGCGCTGTCTTGATCGAGAGCGCCGCTCCGTATCGAACCGTTGGCGGCTCAGTTCTTCTTCAGGAACTTGTCGATGTTGGCGGGCGTCACCAGCTGGAAGGGCACGTAGACCTTGTGCTCGACCTTCTCGCCCTTGGCGAGCTTGAGCGCCGCATCGAGAGCGCCGGCGCCCTGGCCG
>NZ_RZPQ01000724.1:0-2991 GCF_003999135.1 Mesorhizobium sp. M7A.F.Ca.CA.004.06.1.1
CCTTTGAACTCATTTGGGAAAACCGAGCCTTATGCGGCTGCGGCGACCGCGCTCGCATCGAAGCCGAAAGCGCTGACGCGGACGCCGCAGCCGCATAAGGCTCGGTTTTCCCAAATGAGTTCAAAGGGGCCTGCGGGCCCCTTTTTTGTTTGCCGATGTTTGCTGTCCATCGGCCAGCGCCAGGTACTGGCTTCCGCTCAACAGCTTCCAATCGAATGCACCCGGTACCTCTTCAGTGTTCGGGTAAGGATATGAATAGATACTGTCGAGGACGGCTCGAGAATCGATTTTCGCCATCGCTTGCGACGGGGAGGAGGCCTTCAAATAGGTTTCGGCATCTTGGTTGCCGATGAAGTCGGCAGCCACATGAAAATGTATCTGAATCGGTCCGGCGCAGATGTTCATCCCGATGTCATGGCCGGATGCCGCGTAGAAAACCTTGGCCTGATCTGGAGTCCAAAGGCCGGCACCCAGGAACTCTGATGGCTTTGTCTTTCCGCTGAACCCGTCCAGGGAGAGTGCAAAGCGAGTGGTGAGAGCCTCCAAATCGCCTTTGAGGTAACTGGCCTGCTCAATTTGAAACCAGTTCATCTGGCGAGGCGGCGTGATATCAAAGGAAATTTCGAGCTTTCCGAACGTCCAGTAATCTGGATCGACATGCTCAGGCATGCCGAGCACTTCGATAATCTCGGCCATTGTCATGTCGGGGGAGATCGGCCCCAAGCTGCCGGTCTTCAAAAAGTCACGGAAAGACAGGAGTTGTTTTTTCATCAGGGCCACGAGGTTTTCGGTTTCAAGGTCAGCTGTAGCTGTTTTGCTGCCCAAATAGTCGGATTTCAGCGGCTTAGCCTTTCATTTTGCACAATCGTCGGGACAATGCCCCCGAACTTGCCTTGGAGGATTCGCGAATGCGCGCCAGAAGACTGCCCCTTGTTCTGCTTTTCGCCATCATGGCGTTTGCGGCCGCACCGGTGGTCAGGCAGGCATTGGCCGAGGAGACGAAGACCGATCCCGGCCTGTCCGATGTGCTGACCGACCTGCTGCATGGCGTGGAAGGCGAAAACGCCACGGCTGGTCCCGACAAGCGCGTACCCTTCGGCCGCGAGGAGGTGCAATTGTCGTTTGCGCCGCTGGTCAAGCAGACAGCCCCGGCCGTGGTCAACGTCTATGCCTCGCAGACGGCCAAGGTCACGTCGCCTTTCGACGGCGATCCGTTCTTCGAGGAATTCTTCGGTCGCTCGCAGCCGCGTGCACAGTCTTCGCTCGGCTCCGGCGTGCTGGTCGATCCGACCGGCGTCGTGGTCACCAATTACCACGTCATCAAGGATGCCGACCGGGTCAAGGTGGCGACCGCTGATGGGCGTGAGTTCGACAGCAAGGTGCTGCTCAAGGACGAGACACTCGACCTCGCCGTGCTCAAGATCACCTCGGACAAGCCGTTTCCGGTTATCGCCATCGGCGATTCCGACGCGCTTGAGGTCGGCGACCTGTTGCTGGCCATCGGCAACCCCTTCGGCGTCGGCCAGACCACCACCAGCGGCATCGTCTCGGCACTGGCCCGCAGCCATATCGGCGTCTCCGATTCCAGC
Organism: Mesorhizobium sp. M7A.F.Ca.CA.004.06.1.1; assembly: GCF_003999135.1. Taxonomy (NCBI): domain Bacteria; kingdom Pseudomonadati; phylum Pseudomonadota; class Alphaproteobacteria; order Hyphomicrobiales; family Phyllobacteriaceae; genus Mesorhizobium; species Mesorhizobium sp. M7A.F.Ca.CA.004.06.1.1. The sequence continues at coordinate 1,590 of NZ_RZPQ01000724.1, forward strand.
TTCTTCATCCAGACCGACGCCGCCATCAATCCTGGCAATTCCGGCGGCGCGCTGATCAACATGGGCGGCCAGCTGGTCGGCATCAACACCGCCATCTACAGCCGCAGCGGCGGTTCGATCGGCATCGGCTTCGCCATTCCCTCGAATATGGTCCGCGCTTTTGCCGACGCGGCCAAGGCCGGGCTCGACTTCTTCGAACGGCCCTATATCGGCGCCGAGTTCGAATCGGTGACGCCGCAGATCGCCGAATCGCTCGGCATGGAGAAGCCGACCGGTGCGCTGGTCTCGTCGGTCGAGGCGACCGGTCCGGCCGGCAAGGCAGGACTCAAGCCCGGCGACGTGGTGCTGCAACTCAATGGCAAGCCGGTCGAGAGCATCGAAGCGCTGGACTACCGGATGGCGACGCTGTCGATCGGCACCACCGCCAATTTCGCGGTTTTGACCAAGGGCCAGCAGGCGGCGATGGATATTGCGCTGGAGCGTGCTCCGGAAGGCATGAAAGCTGCCGAGGTGACGCTGCATGGCCGCAGCCCGTTTTCGGGCGCCAAGGTCGCGGAGCTGTCGCCCCGGCTCGCGCAGCGGCTTGGCCTGCGCACGGACATCAAGGGCGTCACCGTGGTCGACATCAACCGTGATTCTCCGGCCGCCGATTTCGGCTTCCAGCCGGGCGACATCGTGCGCGAGGTGAACGGCACCACCATCGATACCGCGGCGACCCTGGAGTTGGCGGCCAGGACGGATACGCGCTGGTGGCGCTTTACCGTCGAGCGTGGCGGGCAGATAATGCGTCAGGTGTTGCGTTATTAGGGCTGGGTTCCGTGCATTCGGGCTCATGCTCCAACGAAAAAGAAGTGCATGGCCGATCTGTTCAGCGTCGATGAACCGGAAAAGACCCCGCCTGGGCGGCCGCTGGCCGACAGGCTGCGGCCGAGAAACCTTGGCGAGGTCGTCGGCCAGGAGCATCTGACCGGCCCTGACGGCGCGCTGACCCGGTTGATCGGTTCCGGCTCGCTCGGCTCGATGATCTTCTGGGGGCCGCCCGGCACCGGCAAGACCACCGTGGCGCGCCTGCTTGCCGGCGAAACCAGCCTGGCCTTCGAGCAGATATCGGCTGTCTTTTCCGGCGTCGCCGACCTGAAAAAGGTGTTCGAAGCGGCCAAATTGCGCCGCACCAATGGCCGCCAGACCTTGCTGTTCGTCGACGAGATCCATCGCTTCAACCGTGCCCAGCAGGACAGCTTTCTCCCGGTCATGGAGGACGGGACAGTCGTGCTGGTTGGCGCCACGACCGAAAACCCGTCCTTCGAACTGAATGCCGCTTTGTTGTCACGCGCGCGCGTTCTGGTCTTCCATTCGCTTGGCGAGGAGAGCATCTCTCCTCGCCAAGCGAATGGAAGACCAG
>NZ_RZPQ01000725.1:0-2989 GCF_003999135.1 Mesorhizobium sp. M7A.F.Ca.CA.004.06.1.1
ATGTTGCCGATATCGTCGAGTGTCTTGAAGGCGGCCATGCGGGGTTCCTTTCGCGAAAAACCGGGGGACCATACCCCGCATCGGTGTCGATGCAAGGCTTAGGGCGCGCTCGAACCGAAATTTTGAAGTGGGCACGATCTTGCACCGGCGGGGCGGATGAATGGCAGCGCTCAATAGCGGGTTTGTCAGCTTTCGGTTGCTGCCTTTTCCGGCGCTGGCTCCGGGGCCTGCTTTTCGTCCGCCCGCGCCTCGGCCTCCTGCGTCTCGGTCGGCTTGCGCCAGTTGCGGATGAAGGCGGAAAGACGATCGCCGATTTCGCCGGCGCTGAGGAAGACCGGCACCCGCGCCACCGGCGCGGTCGGCTCGAACGAGAGGCCGAGGCCTATGATCTTGCCCTTGTCGTCGACGTCGCGGACGATCAGTTCTATCGGGCCGAGCAGGACGCGGTCGGCGTATTCGGCATGGCCGCCGAGCCGCGCCGTGACCAGCGCGCCAACGGTGAGCTTTTGCTCCGCTTCGGTCAGGCCTGGCGTATAGGCCGCTTCCAGTTCAGCGGCGGAGCGCGCGGGGTCGACGGCGAAGGCACCGAAGAAATCGGCATCCTCGGGATCGACCACTGCACGGCTCGCGAACAGCTTGTCGAGCAGGCGCGGATAGCGGTCCGGCACGAAAATGTAGACCTGGTCGCCGGCGGCGAGCCGGCCCATGTCCTGGAAGCGCATCGAGCGGCCGTCGCGCAACACCAGCGAGGGTCGCGCCCAGCGTGGGATGCGCTCGCCGCGCGCCACCGGGCTGCCGTGTGCAACGCGATAGGCAAGAAGCTCGTGATGGGCCGAGCCCGGCAGTTCCAGCTCGACCTTGTCCAGCGGTCCGAGCCGTGCCGGCACGATCAGACCGAGGCGGCGCGCCAGCGGTCCGACTGTCCAGCCCTGGATGACCAGCGACACGAGTACGATGATGAAGGCGGTGTTGAAGATGACACGGCCGTTTTCCAGCCCGCCCAGCAGCGGGGTGATGGCGAGCAGGATCGACACCGCGCCGCGCAGGCCGACCCAGGAGACGAAGGCGACCTCGGGGCGCGGCAGACGGAACGGGATCAGGCAGAGCCAGACCGCGATCGGACGGGCGATGAACATCAGGAACAGGCCGAGCAGCACCGCCGGCACCATGATCGCCGGGAACTGCGACGGCGTCGCGAACAGGCCGAGGATGAGGAACATGATGATCTGTGCCAGCCATGACATGCCGTCCTGGAAGCGCTTGAGGATGGTGACGGCGCGGATATCGGAATTGCCCGAGATGAGGCCGGCGATATAGACCGCCAGGAAGCCCGAGCCGCCAATGGCGCCGGCGGCTGCAAACACCAGCAGAGACAAGGTCAGCACGAAGATCGGCAGCAGGCCGTGGTCGAGATTGAGCCGGTCGACGAGGCGCACGATGGCGAGGCCGCCGAGCACGCCGACGACAGCGCCAAGGCCCATGTTGAGGAGGAAGCCGAGGAACAGGCTGGTGACCAGGACATTGGTTTCGGGGTTGGCGTGGGCGGCGATGATCTCTACCAGCGTGATGGTCAGGAAGATGGCGATCGGGTCGTTGGTGCCGGATTCCACCTCGAGCGTCGAGCGCACGCGTTCGCGCAGATTGATCTCGCCGGCGCGCAGCAGGAAGAACACGGCCGCCGCATCGGTGGAGGCTACGGCAGCCCCGAGCAGGAAGGATTCCAGCCAGGTGAGATCGAGCAGATAATGGGCGGCGACGCCGAACAGGCCGGTGGTGACAAGCACGCCGAAGGTCGCCAGCGACAAAGCCGGGCCCGCAGCCTGCCGCAAGGCGTTGAGCGGCGTGCCGAAACCGGAATCGAACAGGATGACGGCCAGCGCCAGTGAGCCGGCAAAATAAGCGATGCGGGCGTTGTCGAACTGGATGCCGAGTCCGTCGGTGCCGGTGGCGAGGCCAATGCAGAGAAACAGGAGCAGAAGAGGAGCGCCGAAGCGGAAGGCGATCAGGCTCGAAAACGCGGCGGCGACGACAAGCGCTGTGCCGACCAGCGTGACGAGATAGATCGCATGCTCCATCCTGAAATCAGCCCCTCAAATTCGTCTGTCTCCTGCTTTGCGAGAGAGTGGGGCGAAGACGTGACCAGTGCAAGGCGGCAGGGTGGCTTTTTGGCCTATGCCGCTGATTTTCGGATGTTTTGGCGCGCAGGACACAAATTGGGAAGGCGCAAGCTGCGCTCATGAAAAACGCCCGGGCAAAGCCGGGCGTTCCAAGTCTCGAAAAGAGAGCTTGTGATCAGGCGATGGTCTTGCCGAAGGCGACCGATGTGTCGCCCATGCGGTTGGAGAAACCCCATTCATTGTCGTACCAGGACAGCACCGACACGAAGTTGCCGTCCATCACCTTGGTCTGGTCGAGCGCCATGATCGAGGAGCGCGGATCGTGGTTGAAGTCGATCGACACGTTCGGATGATGGGTGACGCCGAGAATGCCCTTGAGCTTGCCGTTGGAGGCGGCGATCACCGCGTCGTTGATCTCCTGCACCGTGGTCGACCGCTTGGCGATGAACTTGAAGTCGACGACCGAGACGTTCGGGGTCGGCACGCGGATCGAGATGCCGTCGAGCTTGCCCTTGAGGTCGGGCAGCACCAGCCCGATCGCCTTGGCGGCACCCGTCGAGGTCGGGATCTGCGACAGGGCAGCGGCGCGGGCGCGGTAGAGATCCTTGTGCATGGTGTCCAGCGTCGGCTGGTCGCCGGTGTAGGAATGGATCGTCGTCATCATGCCTTTTTCGATGCCGACCGTCTCATGCAGCACGGCTGCCAGCGGCGCCAGGCAGTTGGTGGTGCAGGAGGCATTCGAGATGACGATATGATCCTTGGTCAACTGGTCGTGGTTGATGCCGTAGACGACGGTGAGGTCGGCGCCTTCGGCAGGGGCCGAAACGATGACGCGCTTGGCGCCGGCGGTCAGGTGTGCCGCTGCCTTGTCA
>NZ_RZPQ01000726.1:0-2989 GCF_003999135.1 Mesorhizobium sp. M7A.F.Ca.CA.004.06.1.1
CCACCGGTCGTTCGCCGGTCGTGAGCTCCGCCTCGATGATCTCGGCGGAAATCTCGTCCTGCGAATAGAGCGCGGCGAGCCTGCGAACCAGGTTTTCCAGTTCGCGCACATTGCCCGGCCACGGATAGCGCTTCATCAACTCGATGCCGCCGGAAGAAATGCGCTTGGTCTGCAGGCCTTCCATTTCGCCGAGCTTGAAGAAATGGCGGACGAGGTCCGGCACATCCTCGGAGCGCTCACGCAGCGCGGGCAGCCGGAGCGGCACGACGTTGAGGCGATAGAAAAGATCCTCGCGGAAGAGCCCCTGGTTGATCAGCGTGCGCAGATCCTTGTTGGTGGCAGCGACGATGCGCACGTCGGTCTTGATCGGCGTGCGTCCGCCGACCGTGGTGTACTCGCCCTGCTGCAGCACGCGCAGCAGGCGCGTCTGCGCCTCCATCGGCATGTCGCCGATTTCATCGAGGGACAGCGTGCCGCCTTCGGCCTGCTCGAAGCGGCCGGTCGAGCGGTTCTGCGCGCCGGTGAAGGCACCCTTCTCGTGACCGAACAGTTCCGATTCGATCAGGTCACGCGGGATCGCCGCCATATTGATGGCGACGAAGGGGCCGCCGCGGCGGCGGCCATATTCATGCAGCGCGCGCGCCACCAGCTCCTTGCCGGTGCCGGATTCGCCCGAGATCATCACCGTCAGGTCGGTCTGCATCATGCGCGCCAGCATGCGGTAGATATCCTGCATGGCCGCCGAGCGGCCGACCAGCGGCATCGCGTCCGGCTGTTCTTCCGGCCGCGCATCGATCTTCGGCCGACGCGGCTCGGAAAGCGCCCGGTTGACGATGTTGAGCAGTTCGGTCAGGTCGAACGGCTTGGGCAGATATTCGTAAGCGCCGGTTTCGGAGGCGCGGATCGCCGTCATGAATGTGTTCTGGGCGCTCATGACGATAACCGGCAGCTCCGGCCTCGCCTTCTTGATGCGCGGCAGCATGTCGAAGGCGTTTTCGTCCGGCATCACCACATCGGTGATGACCAGATCGCCCTCGCCCGCCGCCACCCAGCGCCAAAGCGTCGAAGCGTTGGAGGTGACGCGCACCTCATGACCGGCGCGTGAAAGCGCCTGGTTGAGGACGGTGCGGATTGCCGCGTCGTCGTCGGCGACGAGAATATTGCCGCGAACGGTCATTTGAGGTCTCCTTCGCCGTCATCATCGGCGCCGTTTGGCGCTTCTTTCCAGGCCGGCATCAGGATGCGGAATGTGGTGCCGCGCGGCGTCGATTCGCATTCGATGATGCCGCCATGCTCGCCGACGATCTTGGCGACCAGCGCAAGACCCAACCCGGAGCCGTTCGGCTTGGTGGTGATGAACGGGTCGAACAGGATCGGCAGGATGTCTTCGGAGACGCCGGAGCCATTGTCGCGCACGCAGAATTCCAGCGGCAGCGACACGCGGTCCTGCGTGCCCGGAACGGAAACACGGATGCCCGGCCGGAAGGCGGTCGACAGCACGATCTCGCCCTGCGGGTCGCTGCCGATCGCCTCGGCAGCGTTCTTGACCAGGTTGAGGAACACCTGGATGAGTTGATCGCGGTTGGCAAACACCGGAGGCAATGAAGGATCATAATCCTCCATTATCTTGATTTTCTTGGCAAAACCATTCTTGGCAATCGCCTTCACATGGTCGAGCACGACATGGATATTGACGGGATAGCGATCGATCGGCCGCTCGTCGGAAAACACCTCCATGCGATCGACCAGCGATACGATGCGGTCCGTCTCGTCGGTGATCAGCCGCGTCAGCGCGCGGTCTTCGTCGGAAGCCGACAGTTCGAGAAGCTGGGCAGCGCCGCGGATGCCGGAGAGCGGGTTCTTGATCTCATGGGCAAGCATTGCCGCCAGACCGGTCACCGAACGTGCGGCACCCCGATGCGTCATCTGCCGGTCGATCTTGTCGGCCATCGACCGTTCCTGGAACATCACCACGACGGAGCCCGGATATTCCGGCACCGGCGCGACGTAGAGATCGACGACCTTTTCGATGCCGAGACGCGGCGACGACACGTCGACCCGATACTCGTTGACCGGAGCCCGACGCTCGCGCACCTGATCGACCAGCGTCAGCAGCGGGCTGCCGAAGGGAATGAGTTTTGACAGCGTGTTGCGGGCGAGCATGTTTGCACTCGAGCGAAAGAAATCTTCCGCGTCGGCGTTGGCATAGGTGATGAAACCTTCCTCGCTGATCATGATCACCGGGCGACGGATGGTGTTGAGCACGATCTGGGCGGCATCCGCCATTTCAGCGCCCTGGCCGGCGGCGGCGTTCATGCGGCGCTCCGCAGGTTCAAGGGTTGCGGATCGCGCGAAAACACATCGCGCAGCAAGGCAATGACGCGCGCGGGCTCGAATGCGGTCAGTATGGCCTTTCGGCTGTCGTCGGCGACGCCGCCGGCATGCCGGTCGAGATACCAGCCAAGGTGTTTGCGCGCCTGGCGCAGGCCGCTTTCGGCGCCGTAGAGCGCCAGCATGTCCTCATAATGGGCCACGATGTAGTCGGCGACCGCCGTCGAGTCCCGTGGCATGTTTGGCGTCGCCTCGCCGATCGCTGCGGCCGCAATGCCGCCTGCGATCCAGGGCGCGCCATAATGGGCACGGCCGATCATCACGGCGTCGGCACCCGATTGATCGAGAATGTCGGCCGCTTCCGCCGGCGAAGAGACGTCACCATTGGCGACGACCGGGATGGACACGGCTTCCTTGACGCGGGCGATGGCGCGCCAGTCGGCCTTGCCCTGGTAGAACTGGCAGCGCGTGCGGCCGTGCACGGTCACCATGCTGACACCGGCCTGCTCGGCGCGGCGCGCGAGCATCGGCGCATTGAGCGCGCCTTCGTCCCAGCCAAGCCGCATCTTGACCGTCACCGGCACCTCGACCGCGCCGACAACGGCGTCGATCAGCGACAGTGCGTGGTCGAGGTGCCGGTGACGGTCAAGATGCGGCT
>NZ_RZPQ01000727.1:0-2989 GCF_003999135.1 Mesorhizobium sp. M7A.F.Ca.CA.004.06.1.1
GCTCCGGATCGCCCATGCGCACGATGACGCCGGAATAGTCGGCGTTTTCCTCTTGCGCGGCAATCTTCACATTGGCGTCGGGCTTGTGCTTCTTGAAGTCGAGGAACGACAGGCTGTCATTGATCGTGGCGTCGGCGCGGCCGGTCAGAAGCAGCTGGATCGACTGGTCGAAGCCATCGGTGCCGACCAGTTCAGCGCCGTTCGTTTCGGCCAGCTTGCCGAAATTCGAGGTCAACGACTGCGCCGACTTCTTGCCCTTGAGATCGGCGAAGCTCTTGATGTCGGTGTTGTCGCCGCGCACGATCAGCACCGCCTTGGAGGCGATGTAGGGATCGGAGAAGTCGTACTTGGCTTTGCGGGCATCGGTGATGCCCACCTGATTGATGACGGCGTCGTAGCGATTGGCGTCGAGGCCGGCGATCAGTCCATCCCACTTGCCTTCGAGGAATTCGGCCTGGACACCAAGCTTCTCGGCAATCGCCTTGGCGATTTCGACGTCGAAGCCGACCAGTGCACCGGACGTGTCATGGTAGGTGAACGGCGCATAGGTGCCTTCCGTGCCGATCTTGATGACACCGGCGTGCTTGATCTGGTCGAGATTGGGGCCGGCATGACCTGAAGCGACAGCCAGGGCCTGCAGCGTTCCGGCGATAATGAGCGACTTGAGCCATTTCATTTTTCTGTGATCCCGTCCTTGGCCGGCTGGCCGGCATATTTGTGAGCGCTGGAAACTGACAGATGCAAGCCGAAAAAATAAGGAACAGGATTTCAAAAACGGCGGGTTTATGAAACCATATTCTCTAAACGGCACTTTCCACTCGTGATCGCTGCCATCTCAGACCTTCTGAGAATCCTTCAGGCAACACAATCGCGCCGCCGCGGTCGCGGAACCTTTCCCGCGCATGGCAGTTCTGGCTGTTCTAGGGCACGACGCCGGCATTTCAACCCGGGCGGCAGCCAACTTTGCAAAGTCATTCGCACCACCCAGGGAGCGCCTCATGATGGAAGACACGGCAGGACGGATCATGGTCCGCGCGGCAATGAAGGCTCCCTACCTCGAGCGTGACGAAGAGCATCGGCTTGCATTGCTCTGGAAAGAGGACAACGACCAGAACGCGCTGCACTCAATCACCGTCGCCCATATGCGGCTGGTCATTTCCATGGCCTCCAAGTTCCGCCATTACGGCCTGCCGCTCGGCGATCTGGTCCAGGAGGGTCATGTCGGATTGCTCGAGGCCGCCGCCCGCTTCGAGCCGGAGCGCGAGGTGCGGTTCTCGACCTATGCGACATGGTGGATCCGCGCCTCGATGCAGGACTATATCCTGCGCAACTGGTCTATCGTGCGTGGTGGCACCAGCTCGGCTCAGAAGGCGCTGTTCTTCAACCTGCGACGCCTGCGCGCGCGGTTGGCGAATGGCACGGAGCCGCTCTCCAACGCCACGCTCTATCGCGAAGTGTCGGAGGCGCTTGGCGTCTCCGAAGCCGATGTGGCGATGATGGATTCGCGGCTCTCGGCGCCCGACTCCTCGCTCAACATGCCTATTGCCGACGATGCGGGTTCGACCGAGCGCATGGATTTCCTGATTTCGGACGATCCGCTGCCCGACGAGATCGTCGGCGACAAGATCGATGTCGCGCGCCGCTCGCTCTGGCTGAGGGAGGCGCTTCGCGCGCTCAACGCACGGGAGCTGAGGATCATCGAGGAACGGCGGCTGAACGACGAGGGCGCGACACTCGAAGCGCTCGGCGAAACCCTCGGCATCTCCAAGGAACGCGTCCGCCAGATCGAGGCCCGCGCCATGGAAAAGCTCAAGGTCGCATTGGTGAAGCAGAATCCGGAGTTCATGGCGACTGCCGCCTGAACGGCGGCAGGCGTCCAGCGGCGCCTACTTGTCGGTGACGATCTTGACCTTGTCGCCGGCCGAAACCGCGGCACCGGGCGACAGCGCGTTGAGGACGCGGAACAGGTCGAGCTTGCGGTCAACGCCGACCATCTGCGCCGAAAGCGAACCCATCGTCTGCCCAGGCTGGACGGTGACGACGCGGATGTGCAGCGGCTTCAGCGCCGCCTTTTCGGCAGCACTCAGAATCCGGAACGAGCCGCTTACCGAACGGGCGATCGTGTCCAGAGACGTGCTGGCGGAAGGGGCCGCGGTCAGCAGCCGGTAGACTTGGCCGCCAGCGCGGATCACCGCTATGTCGAATTGCCAGCCTTCGGCGCCGGCATGCGCGGTCGCCGCCTCATTGCCGTTGATGGTTTCCTGCTTGACGCTGCTGTCGACGAGACCAGCCACCCAGCCGCTGCGGATATAGTCCGTCAGCGCCCGGTTCTTGTCGATAGAGACGCCATCGAAACGGATCGCTATGTCGCCGGGGCCGGTGGCCGTCACCGCTGCCGCCGAATTGTCGATGATGAAGCCGTCCGGCACCGTGAACGACACGCCAAGGCCCGGGTGCAGGAAGGTTTCGCCGCGCACATAGCCTTCCTCAGGCGTGTCGCCATAGAGCAGGCCGTCTATGCCGGCGAGGAAGGAATCGCGGTCGCGCGTGCCGACGCCCGGCGCGCCGAACTGGCGAGCATGGCGCTGCGCCAGATCGATGCGCTGCGGCGTGTTGGGGTGCGTGGCCAGGAAGTCCAGGCTGGCGTCGGTGGCGCCGCTGATCGAGCGGAAATCGGTATAGGCCGACATCGATTGAAGGAAGCGGCCTGCGGCGAAAGGATCGTAGCCGGCCTCGCCGATCGACTTGATGCCGATGGCGTCGGCTTCCAGCTCCTGGTTGCGCGAAAATTGCGCCAGCCTCAGCTTGCCGCGGATCAACGCCGCCTTGGCGGTCGGGCTGTCGCCGAGCACATCGGAAACCACCTTGGTCGCCAGGCCTTCCTCTGCCTCGAGCTGTTGGCGCTGCAGGCCGTGATTGGCAGTGACGTGGCCCATCTCATGCGCGATGACAGCGGCAAGCTCGGCCGAATCATTGGCCAGCGCCAGGA
>NZ_RZPQ01000728.1:0-2984 GCF_003999135.1 Mesorhizobium sp. M7A.F.Ca.CA.004.06.1.1
ATGCCGACCAGATCAATCAGCGAAAAGCGTCTTGCAGGATCATAATCGATGAAGAGGTCGAGATCGCTGTCAGGTCCTGCGTCGCCCCGTAAAATCGATCCGAACAGATAAAGCGAAGTCGCGCCCATGCCTTTGATGGCATCTGCATTTCTCTGCAACCGCTTTATCACCTCATTCCTGCTCATGAATTCATTCTAGCGGATTGCGTTAAAATTCCAAAGCGACCTAGCGGCCTCCCTTCAGCATCTCCGCCACTTCGGGTGCGAAATAGGTCAGGATGCCGTCGCACCCGGCGCGCTTGAAGGCGAGCAGCGATTCCAGCATTGCCTTCTCGCCGTCGATCCAGCCATTGGCGCCTGCCGCCTTGATCATCGAATATTCGCCCGACACCTGGTAGGCGAAGGTCGGCATCTGGAACTCGTCCTTCAGCCGCCGGATGATGTCGAGATAGGGCAGGCCGGGCTTGACCATCAGCATGTCGGCGCCCTCGGCGATGTCCTGTTCGGCCTCCCTCACCGCCTCGTCGGAATTGGCATGGTCGATGTAATAGGTCTTCTTGTCGCCCTTGAGCAGACCGGCGGTGCCCACCGCCTCGCGATAGGGACCGTAGAAGGCCGAGGCGAATTTGGTCGCATAGGACATGATCGCGACGTCCTGAAAACCATTGGCGTCAAGCGCGTCCCGGATGGCGCCGATGCGGCCGTCCATCATGTCGGACGGCGCGATGATGTCGGCGCCGGCGGCCGCCTGGATGACGGCAGCGGCGGTCACCTGTTCCACCGTCTCATCATTGACGATGATGCCGTCGCGCAGGATGCCGTCATGGCCGTGGCTGGTGAATGGGTCGAGCGCGGCGTCGGTGATGATGCCGATCTGCGGCACCGCATCCTTGATCGCACGGGTGGCGCGGTTGATGACATTGTCGGGATCGAGGATATGCGAGCCGGTCTGGTCGCGCAGCGAGATGTCCACATTGGGGAAGGTGGCGAGTGCCGGAATGCCGAGTTTCGCCGCGCGCTCGGCCTCCTTGACGGCGAGATCGATCGACAGGCGGAAGACGCCGGGCATGGCGGCGATCGGCTCGCGGACACCCTTGCCCTCGACGACGAAGATCGGCCAGATCAGGTCGTCGACCGTGAGCCGGTTCTCCTGCACGAGACGGCGCGACCAGTCGGCCTTGCGCATGCGGCGCAGACGGCGGCTGCCGGTGATCTCGTCGACGCCGCGCGCGCCGGCGGGCTTTGCGGGGGTGAATTTGTTCATCGCTAAATACTCTCGTTCGGGCAGGCTTTTACCACGAGCTCCCGCTGCTGACCAATGCGGCACGATTGTGCCAGCGATCCGGTCGAAGTCTATTCGGGTTGCCCATTGCCTGACAGAATCTGTGCTGCGCCCCTGATGGCGACACGGAAAGCCTCGTCGAAGCCGACACCGCGCACCTGCCAGATGTAGGTCTTGCCGGCCGCGGCCAGCCGCCAGTCGGCGATCCAGCCCAGTTCCTTGTCGCTCCAGACGAGACTGCCGGAAAGCGCCTGGTCGGCGCCGGTCTTCTTCGCCAGTGTGTCGAGCTTCGTCATCTCGGCATTGCGAAGCGCCTGATCGTCCAATCCGGCCCGCGACAGCTGCGCCGCCGTGGGAAAAGCCACCTGCATGGCCAGCGGTACGGCGGCATTGCCGAACGATTCGCGCATCGGCATGCCACGGTCGTCGTCGGCATCGAGCGCATAATGCATTGTTCCGCGCTCGGTCGTCAAAAACACCGCCAGCCGCGGCCGCTCGGCCAGCCACGGCCTGCTGCCGAGCGAAGCCAGCACCGGGTCGATTTCAGCCGGCTTGTACTGGCAGGAAAGGTTGTGGGGCCGATCGTACGTGCCCTGATCGTCATGGTTGGGAATGCCTTCCATGCGGTCGCGGTAGCGAAAGCCTGCGACGAAGCTGCCGGCCTTGTCGCGCAATGCCGTCATTTCAGGTTTCGCCGGCAGGCGCTGATCGCCGGAAACCCGCACCAGAACCGCGTCGAGGCAGCGCTTGAAGCCGGACTGGCGGTTCTTCTCGTATTTGCCGTTGACGATGGTCTGCGAATTGTAGAGGTCTTCCAAAGTCGCCGCCATGACCCGGTGAACAGTCAAGCAGATGCTCAGCCCGATTGCCACCGGCGCAAGGCGCGAAAATCGAGTCATAAACAACCGTCCCGTTCGAAGACCCGCCAGAGCTGCGCTGCAATGAACTCTATCCAGTTTTTCAGTATTGCAGCTCGATTTTTAGCACTCGCTCCTGGTCCGGGCCAGAGCTTGCACCGGTGTGCTCGCCATTGACGCACCCATGCGCCACGCTTTAGCACTTCAATCCCGGCGGCCGGGGGAGGGATTCTTCACGATGGATTTTGGCGGAGGCGACGAGATCCGCTTCGAACATCTGGGCCGGGCCGGCGTCGTCACCTTGACGCGGCCGCAGGCGCTCAATGCCTTGACGCACGGCATGATCAGGGCGCTCGACGCTGCTCTTTCCGCCTGGGAAGCCGACCAGGGCATGGACGTCATCGTCGTCAAGGCAGAGGGCAGGGCCTTTTCGGCCGGCGGCGATATCCTGCATGTCTATGAGACAGGCCGGGCGGGAAAACCGCCGGTCGAGTTCTTCGCCGATGAATATCGCCTCAATGCCCGCATCAACAGTTTTAGGAAACCTTATGTCGCCCTGATCGACGGTATCGTCATGGGTGGCGGCGTCGGTATCTCCTTCCATGGCTCGCACCGGGTGATGACCGAGAATGCCCAATTTGCCATGCCGGAGGTCGGCATCGGCTTTTTTCCGGATGTTGGCGCCAGCCACCTGCTGCCTGATCTCGGCGGCTCCTTCGGCATGTATCTGGCGCTGACCGGCAATCGCATCCGCTATGGCGATGCGCTGTGGTCGGGGCTGGCCACCCACACCATCAAGGCCGAGGACCAGGCTGGCTTTCTCGACCGCCTGGCGCTGACCCTGTC
>NZ_RZPQ01000729.1:0-2983 GCF_003999135.1 Mesorhizobium sp. M7A.F.Ca.CA.004.06.1.1
TCCCGGGTTCGTCTCACCGCCGATGGCGAGGTTCGGGTCCAGTGCGGCTCGCATGAAATCGGCACCGGCGTTCGCACCATCGCCGGCCAGATGGCGGCCGAAAGGCTGGGGGTTGGCATGGACAAGATCAGCGTCGAGATGGGCGACAGTGCCTTGCCGCCGGCTCCGGTGTCAGGCGGATCGATCTCGACCGCCAGCGTCTGCTCCGCAGTCATGAAAGCCTGCGACGCGATACGCGAAAAACTGTTTGCCGCCGCTGCGGGCAAGGGGGCTCCGCTGGCAGGTTCGGCCAATGCGAAGCTGGATTTGAAGGACGAAGAGGTCGTTGCCGAGACCGGCAAGTCCGCCAAGCTGGCCGATGTGTTCAAGGCCATGCAGGTCGGCGCCATCGAAGAATATGCCGAGTTTGCGCCGAAGGGTTCTTCGCCTGAAGCCCTCAGCAAACTCTATGCCGGACAATCGGAGTTTCATGGTGGAGAGAACGACGAAGATTCGGTCAAATATGCCTTTGGCGCCGAGTTCGTCGAAGTGCGCATCAACAGCTATACACGCGAAATCCGGGTGCCACGCATTGTCGGAGCCTTCGCTGCCGGGCGCATCATGAACACGCGCACCGCGCGCAGCCAGTTGATGGGTGGCATGATCTGGGGCATCGGCCAGGCGTTGCACGAGGCCACGGAAATCGATCAGCGACACGCGCGCTACGTCAATCGCGACCTGCAGGACTATCTCGTGCCGGTCAACGCCGACATCAAACAGGTCGACGTTATCCTAGTCCCCGAAGTCGACCACCAGGTCAATCCTGCCGGCGTCAAGGGCTTGGGCGAACTCGGCAATGTCGGAACGGCTGCCGCCGTGGCGAGTGCCGTCTATCATGCCACCGGCAAGCGCATTCGCGATCTGCCGATCAGAATAGATGATTTGATAGGCTGAGGGTCAAGAGCTCTGAGAGGAGGGGCTTCACAAGCCGACATCGTCATCGAAATTGTCGCGGTGGCGGCGTTGTCCGACTGAAAAAGTTTTCGCATGCAGCGATAGCTTAATCGCCTTGGCTCTCGAGTGTCACTCCGGGGCTGTGGCCGGAGCCGTGTAACGGCGGCGTACAGCGTCAAGCACCCGCTTGCGACTATCCTGCGCCGACAGGGTCTTGTCCTCTTCCGCCTCGGCGGTTTCGCGCGCCAGGTCCTTGTCCCTGATCTGATGTCGGAACCATTTGGAATAGTCGCCGGTGCGCAAATGAAACTCCCAGGTCTTGTCGTCTATCCCCTCGGCGATCTGAGCGAAGATCATCAGATTGTGAGCCCTGAGGTTCATCGCATTGTCAGGGCCATGGAAATAGAAGCTGCCGGCTTCGTCGAGCTGGCCTTCGGCATATTTCCGGCTGTGCCGCTTGAGTGACTGACGTGGTTCAACCACCTTGACCGTCTTGACTTTCTTGCCCGACTGCGGCCGCCAGAACAGCACGCGCGCGCCTTTGGGCGTTGGAATGTCCTTTGGCGGCTCAATGCCAGTTTCCTTGCAGAAGACCTTCACCACGTCCTTCGCCTTGGGGCCAAGCGCAATGATGGCTGTGACAAGGCGCAAGGCGTCTGTCGAGATCGCCTCGGGGTGAACGGTGATCAGGATTGTGCCCGGCAATTCCAATGACAGGACCGCCCGCGTATCGTCGCGCCGCTTGGGCAGAAGATGGTGCGCTTCATCGATGACGAGCCAGTGCGGTCTCGCGGTGCGCCGGCGGAAACTGCTCAGGCCAGGCAGCAGGTCGGCAAAGAAATCCGGCCTCTCGTCGACGCGCAGGGCCAATCCATTGACGACAATGTTGCTGTCGGCCTTGGCGATCAGATCCAGCACCTGCGCCTTTGTCGGCGCGCTTGAGCCGTCGCCCAGGCGAACGGCGCCTTCGAGGCCGTCATAGTCGCCTTCGGGATCGAAGACGCAGAACTGAAAACCACTTTCGACGAAGCGTTCCGTCAGCGCGGTGGCCAAGGTGGATTTGCCAATGCCGGAACTCCCGGCAATGAGGATCGTGTCGCTCGGCGACAGGTAGACATCATCGCCGCCAGACGATCCAAGAACGATGCCGTCATGGCGCTTCGGCACTATCGCGTGATCACGCTTTATCAGCTTTGCGATTAATTGCTCCACGCCCTTGCCGCGGGCGCCACGCATGACCAGGTCGGCTGTATCCTTGACCGCCGGAATTGCATTGTCGACGGCGGCGCTGCAGCCACAGGCCTGCAGGAACGCGTGGTCGTTCTCGGCATCGCCGACGCCGACGACGTTGTGCGGCGAAAGTCGAAGGTCCTGAAGGGCCGCAGCGAGCCCGGTGGCTTTGTTGATGCCGCTCGGCAGGATCATCACCGCGCCCTTGTTGAAGATGATTTCCAGTTCGAGACCCATCTTCTTGATGATATCGAGCACGGTCGCCTGATGGGGTTCCCAAGTCGCGACGATCGATCGCCCGACCGAAAGCGGCTTGACGCCCTGCCGCTTCAATCTGGCGACGAATTTGGGCTCGGGCGATGGGGCGATCACCCGTTCTTCCTCGCTTGCCGGCGTGTAGATCATCGCGCCATTCTCAGCGACGACCTTGTCGAAGAGGCTAAGCTCGGGAAAGACGCGCTTGAGATCGGGCAGTTCACGCCCGGTGACGAGAACCAGCTTGCGGCCGCTTTTCTTGAACCGCTCAAGCGCGGCGAGCGTCTTCTTGGCGACGATCCCATCATGAGCCAGCGTGCCGTCATAGTCTGCCGCCAATGCAATGAAATACATTCCGCCGACCCTTCTCGTTCCGGTTACCCGGCTAGAACGTGCGATTGAGACAAAGGCTCCCCACCGACCGGATCGCAGGTCTGGAGAAGGGCGGTTCGCCCTCGGAAATCAGGAACTCCTTCGGTGCCGGTACGTTGACCAGACAAGCCGGGAACCGTCCCGGTCTTTGCTGGCGGCGTGCAAACCCCGTCGCCGAAATCCACACCAAGCG
>NZ_RZPQ01000072.1:0-13935 GCF_003999135.1 Mesorhizobium sp. M7A.F.Ca.CA.004.06.1.1
CATCACCAGTTGCAGCAGCGTTGATGTCGTTGGCGCCAGGCCGTGCGGGCAGGCTTCAGGCGCGCGCGGCAAAAGCAGCACCACGTCGGCAGCCCGCGCCAGCGCCGATGTCTCTCCGGCGGTGATGGCGATCAGCGGAATGGAAAAGCGCCTGGAATAGGCGACGATGCCCATCAGTTCCTTGCTTTCGCCCGACCACGACATGGCGATGATGGCGTCGTCTCTGGCGATCATCCCGAGATCGCCGTGGTTGGCTTCTGCGGGATGGACAAAGAAAGCCGGCGTGCCGGTCGAGGCCAGCGTCGCCGCGATCTTCGAACCGATATGGCCGCTTTTGCCGACACCGGTGACGATGAGCCGGCCTTCAATCCCGGAGATCATCTCGACCGCCTGCGCGAAAGGCGCGGCCAATCCGTTCTCCAAGGCCTCGGCAAGGGCTGCAACCCCAGCCTGTTCTGTCGCCACCGTCCTCAGCGCCGAAGCGATCGAGGCTTGCCTGTCCGAAGGCTTCTTATCCAGGGATCCCGCATGCATGGCTGATGCGATTAGCGCTTTGCCGGCGCGCTGTCCAACAGAAATGGCCCAAGGCATGTTGCCCGAACGTGCGCGGTGGTTTTGACGACGGCAGGCGCCAAAACCAAAAGCTTGACGCACGCGGTATGGATCCCTTTGGAAATCAGCGCTTCAGCTGGTTGACGGGCCGCCGCCTCAACCCTCCGTTAACCATCCCCATTTACGGTTCGGTAAGTATGGCGCGCGTGCGCCGCGCAAGCAGTGGTGGCGATGTCCGGGGCCCAGCCAGAAAATTCGACAGGACGAAAGGGCAAGGCGGTCTGCGCCTTGCTGCTGGCAACCAGCATGTTTGCCTTGCTGCGCCCGACTGCGCTCCATGCCCAGGAAACCGAACTGCGCGGCGAGGTTTCGGAATCGGCGATCCTGTCCGACCAGCAGCGCAAGGCGAGACAGCTGGCCCTGGCAGCGCAGGGTCAACAGCCGGCCAATGCCGCGCAGGACAATGCGCCGGCCCGCACCTATCTGCCGGCCAGCGCCGGTGCTGTGCCTGACGATACGGATACCGGCGATGCCATCGCGACCGGCAGCCTCTTCGACCAGCCGGCAGCCACTGACGACACGTCCGCCGACATCGCGGCGCCGCCCAAGCCTCGCCGCCGCTCATCGACTGCCGGGCAGAATGCTGCTGGCCAGGCCAAGGACAAGGCTGCCGACAAGTCGAAAAAGAAGAAGAAATCGACGGCCGGCACCTCCGACATCACCGCCTCCACGACGGACGCCACCGATGGTGAAGACACCGATGCGGACACGGCCAACCGCCGCGCCCTCACCATCGACAGTGCCGACAGGCAGAAGCTCGACCCAGGCGCGGAGCGCACTGACGCCATCGAAGGCCAGAAAAAGAAGCTGGAGGATGATCCGTTTGCCGCCACCGGCGTCAAATGGGGCTCCTTCGTCATCCGGCCGACGATCGAACAGGGCCTGACCGCCACCTCGAACGGCGATTCGAGCAGTGCCGGCACGTCGGCGCTGCTGTCCGAGACAGCGCTGCGCTTTTCCGCCGCCTCCGACTGGCGCGAGAACTCAGCCACGATCGACGGCTATGGCCTTTTTCGCGAGACCGTGTCGGGTTACCCGGTTCACGACGCGCAAGGGCGCATCGAAGGCCAGCTCAATGTCGACCTCGACAATGAGTTGCGAGCCATCGCCAAGCTCGGCTACGAGGCCGTGCCGGAATCGGCATCATCACCGGACGCCATTGCCGGCGTCAGCAAGCAGCCGCTGCGGCAGACCATCGATGGCAGCCTCGCCGTCGAAAAGCATCTCGGCAAGATGCAGTACACGCTAACCGGCGCGGTCTCGCACGATTTTTACGGCGACGCCAAGCTCTCGGACGGCACCTCGCTGTCGCAGAAGGATCAGGACTCCACACTCTACACGGCGACGTTGCGCACCGGCTACGAGATCTCCCCTGCCCTGACCCCGTTCACTGAAATCGAGGTCGGCCGCCGGACCTATGATCAACGCATCGACAATGAAGGGTTCGAGCGCTCGTCGACGCGGCTCGGCGCCCGCGCTGGCCTTGCACTCGACATGGGCGAGAAGCTGTCGGGCGAATTCTCGGCCGGCTGGCTCAGGGAAGCGATCGACGACAAAAACCTTGATGCGATCTCGGGTGCCACCGTCAACGCCGACCTCAAATGGTCACCGGAGCGCGGCACCACGATCGGCCTGACCGGGCGGACCACCGTCGAGCCCACGACCACATCGGGCGAAAGCGGCGACATCCTCTATTCCGGTCGCCTGACCGGCGAACGCCAGATCCGCGCCAACCTCACCGCCAATGCGGCTCTGGGCCTCGACTGGCGTGATTACATCGGCATCGATGGCCATGACAGGGTGTTGAGCGCCGAGGCCGGACTGACCTGGTGGCTGAACCGCTACGCCGGCCTCACCACAAGGGTGAGGACCGAGAAGCTGACCAGCAATCTGCCGGGCCGGGACTACACCGCCAACAGCATCTTCCTCGGCGTGAAAGTGCAGCGCTGAGGACTTGCGTGCCAAACGTGCGTTGAGATCAGACCGGCCCTTCCGCGGACCGGCTGAACATCGACATCGACTTAAGATGCGGCGCCGCGGCGCTCGGATGGCTTCATCTCATCGAGAAGCGTGCGGATCACACCGGCCATGTTCTCGTTCATGTCGCTGCGCCACAGCGCGAAGGCGACATTGGCCTCGACGAAGCCTTCCGGCGATCCGCAGTCGAACGTGCGGCCTCGATAGTGGTAGCCGTAGAAAGGCTGCTGCTTTTCCAGCTTCAGCATGGCGTCGGTGAGCTGGATCTCGTTGCCGGCGCCTTTTTCCTGGCCTTCAAGGATCTTGAAGATCTCCGGCTGCAGGATGTAGCGGCCGTTGATGTAAAGATTGGACGGCGCGGTGCCGGCCTTCGGCTTTTCCACCATCTCGGTGATGCGGAAACCGTGATGCGTGTCCTCGCCGCGGCCGACGATGCCGTATTTGTGGGTTTCGGCGGGAGCGCATTCCTGCACCGCGATGATGTTGTTGCCGGTCTCCTCGTAGAGCTCGACCATTGCCTTCGTGCAGCTCTTCTCCGACTGCATGATCATGTCGGGCAGCAACAGCGCGAAGGGCTCGTCGCCGACGAGCTCACGGGCGCACCAGACGGCATGGCCAAGTCCCATCGGCACCTGCTGGCGTGTGAAACTGGTCTGCCCCGGCGCCGGCTGCAGCCGTTGCAGGCGGGCGAGCTGGTCGTCCTTGCCGCGCTGGGCCAGCGTGTCATAGAGTTCGAACTGGATGTCGAAATGGTCCTCGATGACGGCCTTGTTGCGGCCGGTGACGAAGATGAAATGCTCGATGCCGGCCTCGCGTGCCTCATCCACCACATACTGGATCACCGGCCGGTCGACGACGGTCAGCATTTCCTTGGGGACAGCCTTGGTGGCCGGGAGAAACCGTGTGCCGAGACCGGCGACCGGGAAGACTGCCTTGCGAACTCTCTTCATGCTTTCAATTATCCGTTTGAGGGCCAGCTCCGCAATCCCCGTTCCAAGACATTTTCACGCCGGAATTCGGGACTACTGGGCAACTGAGAGGAATGTCCACCGGTAAAGCTTCGAAGCGTCTTTTCGTTCCCGGTGGCGCCTATGGTAAACTAATTCCTAACCTGGTTCGGCGATGAATGGTCTTTCCTGAGACAGAGAAGGAGGAAAAGATGTCCGTTCGCAATGCCGCAAAAATTTTTACCAGCGTCATGGCGGCAGCCAGCCTATCGCTCGCTCTGCTGATGCCTGGCCCCGCTTTCGCCGATGCCGGTTTCCGGCAGTGGGTCGCCGGCTTCCGCGCCACCGCCGTGCAGAGCGGCGTTTCCGGCGCCCTCTACGACCAGGCCTTCAGGAACATCAGGGATATCGATCCGGTGGTGCTGGAGAAGGCGCGTACGCAGCCTGAATTCACGGCCCCCGCCTGGGACTATTTCGACAATCGCGTCCATGACCAGTCGGTCGCCGTCGGCCAGCAGATGGCCAGGAAATGGAAGCCGTGGCTGGACCGGATCGAGGCCAGGTTCGGTGTCAACCGTTACATCCTGCTGGCCATCTGGTCGATGGAATCGAACTATGGCGAGATCCTCAAGCGCGACGACGTCATGCGCAATGTCGTGCGCTCGCTGGCGACCTTGGCCTATGCCGATCCGAAGCGGGCGAAATTCGCTCGCACCCAGCTGATCGCCGCGCTGAAGATCCTGCAGACCGGCGATATCGACGAAAGCCATCTGAGCGGATCCTGGGCCGGCGCCATGGGCCATACCCAGTTCATCCCGACCAGCTATCTGCACTATGCCGTCGACATGGACGGCAATGGCAAACGCGACATCTGGAATTCGATCCCCGATGCGCTGGCGACATCAGCCAATTTGTTGAAGAAGAATGGCTGGCAGGCCGGCAAGACCTGGGGCTATGAGGTTGCTTTGCCCGCTGGAAAGCTTCCCGGCGGCTCGAAAACACTGTCGCAATGGCAGGCGCTCGGCGTGGTCAGGGCCAACGGCAAGCCGTTCAAGAACGGCTCCGACAAGGCGACGCTGAAGGTGCCGGACGGCCGCAACGGGCCGGCCTTCCTGATGATCAAGAATTTCACGGTCATCAAAGCCTACAATAACGCCGACAAATATGCGCTGGCCGTCGGCCTTCTTGCCGACGAAATCGCCGGCTCCAGCGGTCTCGTGCAAGACTGGAAGCGGCCTTTCACCAAGCTCACTTTCGAGGAAAGGCAGGAGCTGCAGCAGCGGCTTTCCCAACATGGCCTTTATGACGGCAAGTTCGACGGCAAGATCGGCGACGGCTCGAAATCAGCCATCTTGGCCTTCCAGGCCAAGGCCGGCTTGACCCAGGACGGTTACCCGAGCATGGAAGTGCTGAAGTGGCTCCGGCAGAAATAGAGCCGCCTGCGGTGCCGCGCGGCCTTTCGGGCGCGCAAAGGACACTGTAGCAATCTGGTTGGCGCGGCATTTGCTGCGCCAAGGGATGGAGGAAACGAGTGGCTTCGGCTGCGCGCATCGCAGGGCTTGTTCGTCGCATGCCGGTGCTCATCCTGGCCGTGATCGTGCTCACCGTCGGTGTGGCTGGCGCCTTCCATGCGCCGGCCATGGCGCAGGAGCAGCAAAACCGCGGCTGGTCGCTGCGAGACCTTCTGTTCCCGCGCCGCAGCGAGCGCATCGAGCCGCCGCAGGACATCCAGAAGCCGAGGCCCAGGCCCAAGGCGAAAAAACCCCGCGCCCCGCGCCCGCCGGCGGAGCCGGAAATCCCGGTGGTTGACAAGGCACCGGACGCTCGCACCGTGCTGGTGGTCGGAGACTTCATGGCGGCTGGCCTCGCCGAAGGCCTCGACACCGCCTTTGCCGAGAATGCCGGCGTCAGGATCGTCGTTCGCAGCAATGGCTCGTCCGGCTTCGTACGCGATGATTTCTACAACTGGCCCGAACAGATCAAATCGCTGATCGAGACCGAAAAACCTGCCGCCGTGGTCGTCATGCTGGGTTCCAACGACCGCCAGCAGATGAAGGTGGGTGACGTGCGCGAGCAGCCCCGCTCTGAAACCTGGACCAAGGAATATGAGCGCCGGACCGACGCGTTCGGCAAAGCTATCGCGGAGGCAAAGGTACCCTTCCTCTGGGTCGGCATGCCGGCTTTCCGGGTGTCGAAGATGACCTCCGATATGCTGGCCTTCAACGACATCTATCATCAGGCCGCTGAAAGCCATGGCGGTGAATTCGTCGACGTCTGGGACGGCTTCGTCGATGAGAACGGTGCTTTCGTCACCAGCGGCCCCGACATCAACGGCCAGCCGGTGCGGCTGCGCGCCGATGACGGCATCAACGTCTCGAAGGCAGGCAAGCGCAAACTCGCCTTCTACACCGAAAAACCGCTGCTGAAGATCCTCGGCCTGACCGCGCCTGGAAGCGTGATTACACCGTCCGCTCCGGCGGGCGCACCTGTCGAGGCGCCGGCGCCGGCCGCGGCCCCCATCGTTATCGACCGCACCGCGCCGATGCTGCTCAGCGATCCGGCACTCGACGGTGGCTCCGAATTGCTGGGCGCGGCACCGCCGGCGAAGGCCAATCCGGACCTGCCCGGTGAAAAGCTTGTGGTCGAGGGCAAGGCACCGATTGCATCGCCCGGCCGCGCCGACGATTTCTCATGGCCGCCAAAGGCCGCGACCGATACCACGACCGCGATCAATCGTTAGTATCGCTGCACGCTCCTGGGTTCAGCGCGGGAGAACGCTCGACCCCATCAACGCCTCGTCGATCGAGCGTGCCGCCTGGCGGCCCTCGCGGATCGCCCAGACGACCAGCGACTGGCCACGACGCACGTCGCCGGCCGCATAGAGCCTGTCCACGCTGGTCTTGTAGTCGCGGTCATTGGCCTCGACATTCCTGGAGCGGCGGCTGTCGGTGGCGATCTTCATCTCACCGTCCAATTCCTTCGCCACCCCGGCCGCGGCCGGCCCGGCAAAGCCGATGGCGATGAAGGCGAGATCGGCACGAATGACGAATTCGGTGCCGGCGATCGGCTTGCGCTTGTCGTCGACCTCGCAGCACTTGACGCCGGTCAGCTGGCCTTCCTCGCCGATGAATTCGAGTGTCGCCACCTGGAATTCGCGCTCCGCGCCTTCGGCCTGCGAGGACGAGGTGCGCATCTTGGTCGCCCAATAGGGCCAGACCGAAAGCTTGTCTTCCTTCTCCGGCGGCTGCGGACGGATGTCGAGCTGGGTGACGCGCACCGCACCCTGGCGAAAAGCAGTGCCGACACAGTCGGAGGCGGTATCGCCGCCGCCGACGACGACGACATGCTGGCCGCCGGCGATGATCGGATGCGACGGCCATGCCACCGACTGAATCGGTTCGCCGCCGACACGCCGGTTCTGCTGCACCAGATAGGGCATCGCGTCATGCACGCCGCCGAGATCGTCGCCGGGAATGCCGGCCGCGCGCGGCGTTTCCGAGCCGCCGCAATAGAGCACGGCATCATGTTCGGCGAGCAGCTCGGCAACCGGCTTGTCGACGCCGACATTGACGCCGCAATGGAAGGTCACGCCCTCACCCTGCATCTGCTCGATGCGCCGGTCGATATAGTGCTTCTCGATCTTGAAGTCGGGAATGCCGTAGCGCATCAGCCCGCCGGGCCGGCTTTCGCGCTCGTAGACATGGACATCGTGGCCGGCGCGGCCAAGCTGCTGGGCAGCCGCCATGCCGGCAGGGCCGGAGCCGATGACGGCGACGCGCTTGCCGGTCTTCTTCTCCGGCGGATAGGGCCTGATATGGCCGGTTTCATAGGCCTTGTCGGCGATCGCCTGCTCGACCGTCTTGATGGCGACGGGAATGTCCTCGAGGTTCAGCGTGCAGGCTTCCTCGCAGGGCGCGGGGCAGATGCGGCCGGTGAACTCCGGGAAATTGTTGGTCGAATGCAGGTTGCGGATCGCGTTGTCCCAGTCGCCATTGTAGACGAGGTCATTCCAGTCCGGAATCTGGTTGTGGATCGGGCAACCGGTCGGCCCATGGCAGAACGGAATGCCGCAATCCATGCAGCGCGCGGCCTGTTTCTCGACCTCCTTGTCGGACATCGGCAGCGTGAATTCACGGAAATGCCGGATGCGATCGGAGGCCGGCTGGTACTTGTGCACCTGCCGGTCGATTTCGAGAAAGCCTGTTACCTTGCCCATAGTCCAGTTCCTGCTGTCCAGATGGTGCGGTTTTCGCCGCACCCGTTAACCCCTTGAGGCAGCCATGGCAACCTTGCGCCGGAGGTCAAACTGTCGATGAAGATGGGCCGGGAAGCCTGGGCTCCCCGGCAATTGCAAAGCCTATTCCGCCGCGACGCCCATGCGCATGCGTTCCATCTCGATCAGGGCGCGGCGGTATTCGACCGGCATGATCTTGCGGAACTTCGGCCGGAAAATCGTCCAGTCGTCGAGAATCTCGCGGCCGCGCACCGACCCGGTGTAATGCACATGGTTGGAAATCAGCTGGTAAAGCCGCTCCTCGTCATGGCTGGTCATGTCGCCGGAGACGTCGACGCGACCCTTGTGATCGAGGTCGCCGCCATGGTGCAGCAGCCTTTCCATCAGATCGTCTTCTTCCGGAACCGGCTCCAGCTCGACCATCGCCATGTTGCAGCGCTCGGCGAAATCGCCCGCCTCGTCGAGCACATAGGCGACGCCGCCCGACATGCCGGCGGCGAAATTGCGGCCGGTCTTGCCGATGACGACGACGATGCCGCCCGTCATGTACTCGCAGCCATGGTCGCCGACGCCTTCGACGACGGCGGCGACGCCCGAATTGCGCACGGCGAAACGCTCGCCGGCGACGCCGGCAAAGTAGGCCTCGCCCTCGGTGGCGCCATAGAGCACCGTATTGCCGACGATGATGGACTCGGCGGCGACGATCTTGGCCTCTTCCGGCGGCCGGATGACGATGCGGCCGCCCGACAGGCCCTTGCCGACATAGTCATTGCCGGCGCCGACAAGCTCGAACGAGATGCCGCGCGCCAGGAAGGCGCCGAAGGACTGGCCGGCAGTGCCGGTCAGCTTCACCTGGATGGTGTCCTCGCGCAGGCCCTTGTGCTTGAAGCGCTTGGCCACTTCACCCGACAGCATGGCGCCCGTCGAGCGGTCGACATTGCGGATATCGACCTCGATCTTGACCGGCAGCTTGCTTTCGAGCGCAGGCTTTGCCAGCTCGATCAGCTTGCGGTCGAGCACGTCGTCGATCGGGTGCTTCTGGCGCTCGGTCCAGTGCACCGCCTCATGCGGCGCATCCGGCTTGAAGAACATCTTCGAGAAATCGAGCCCGCGCGCCTTCCAGTGCACGATCAGGTCGCGCTTCTCCAGAAGATCACTGTCGCCGATGATCTGGTCGATATGGGTGTAACCCATCTCGGCGAGCAGCTCCCTCACCTCTTCCGCCACGTAGAAGAAGAAGTTGATGACATGCTCGGGCGTGCCCTTGAAGCGCTTGCGCAGCACCGGATCCTGCGTCGCGACGCCGACCGGGCAGGTGTTGAGATGGCACTTGCGCATCATGATGCAGCCGGCCGCGATCAGCGGCGCGGTCGAGAAGCCGAACTCGTCGGCGCCAAGCAGCGCACCGATGATAACGTCGCGCCCCGTGCGCAAGCCGCCGTCGACCTGCAGCGCGACGCGCGACCGCAAGCCGTTCAGCACCAGCGTCTGGTGCGTCTCGGCAAGGCCCATTTCCCATGGGCTGCCGGCATGCTTGAGCGAGGTCAGCGGCGAGGCGCCAGTGCCGCCATCATAGCCCGAAATGGTGATGTGGTCGGCGCGTGCCTTGGCGACGCCCGCCGCAACCGTGCCGACGCCGACTTCCGACACCAGCTTGACCGACACGTCGGCCGCCGGATTGACGTTCTTCAGGTCGTAGATCAGCTGTGCCAGATCCTCGATCGAATAGATGTCGTGATGCGGCGGCGGCGAGATCAGGCCGACGCCCGGCGTCGAATGCCGGACCTTGGCGATGGTCGCGTCGACCTTGTGGCCGGGCAGCTGGCCGCCCTCGCCGGGCTTGGCACCCTGCGCCACCTTGATCTGCATCATGTCGGAATTGACGAGGTATTCGGCCGTGACGCCGAAACGGCCCGAGGCGATCTGCTTGATCGCCGAGCGTTCGGGGTTCTTGCCGCCGCCAGGCAGCGGCAGATAGCGGTCGGCCTCTTCGCCGCCCTCGCCGGTGTTCGACTTGCCGCCGATCTGGTTCATCGCGCGCGCCAGCGTGGTATGCGCTTCGCGCGAGATCGACCCGAACGACATCGCCCCGGTCGAGAACCGCTTGACGATGTCGGCCGCTGACATGACGTCGTCGAGCGCCACCTTCTTGCGGCCGGTCTCTCCGGCCAGCTTGATCTTGAACAGGCCACGAATGGTCTGGGCGCGGGCCGTCTCGCTGTCGATCTGGGCGGAATAGTCCTTGAACGTTTCCCACGACCCCTGGCGCACGGCGTGCTGCAAGGTGGCGACCGCGTCGGGCGACCAGATATGCGCCTCGCCCCGCATGCGGAACATGTATTCGCCGCCGACCTCGAGGCTGTTGCGCAGCACGGGGTCGTTGCCGAAACCGTCATTGTGGCGGCTGAGCGTCTCTGCCGCAATCTCGTCCAGCCCGACGCCTTCGATCAGCGTCGCGGTGCCGGTGAAGTATTGCTGCACGAAATCGGTCTTCAGGCCGATGGCGTCGAAAATCTGCGCGCCACAATAAGACTGGTAGGTCGAGATGCCCATCTTGGACATCACCTTGAGGATGCCCTTGCCGATCGACTTGATGTAGCGCGAAACGACCTCGTAGGCGTCCACTTCCTTCGGCAGTTCGCCACGCTTGTGCATGTCGAGCAGCGTGTCGAAGGCAAGGTACGGATTGATCGCCTCGGCGCCATAGCCGGCAAGGCAGCAGAAATGATGCACTTCGCGCGGCTCGCCGGATTCGACGACGAGGCCGACCGAGGTGCGCAGCCCCTTGCGGATCAGGTGATGATGGACCGCGGCCGTAGCCAGCAGCGCCGGGATGGCGATGCGGTCCGGCCCGACCTGGCGGTCGGACAGGATGATGATGTTGTAGCCGCCGGCGACCGCCGCCTCCGCCCGCTCGCACAACCGGTCGATGGCGCCCTGCATGCCCGCGGCCCCTTCGGCCGAGCCATAGGTGATGTCGATCGTCTTGGTGTCGAAACGGTCCTCGGTGTGGCCGATGGAACGGATCTTTTCGAGATCGCCATTGGTCAGGATCGGCTGGCGCACCTCGAGCCGCTTGCGGCGCGAATTTCCGACCAGGTCGAAGATGTTGGGCCGCGGCCCGATGAAGGACACCAGGCTCATCACCAGCTCCTCGCGGATCGGATCGATCGGCGGGTTGGTGACCTGGGCGAAGTTCTGCTTGAAGTAGGTGTAGAGCAGCTTCGACTTGTCCGACATCGCCGAGATCGGCGTGTCGGTGCCCATCGAGCCCACCGCTTCCTGGCCTGTCGTCGCCATCGGCGACATCAACAGCTTGGTGTCTTCCTGGCTATAGCCGAATGCCTGCTGGCGATCGAGCAGGCTGACATCCTTGCGCAGCGCGCGCGGCTCGACCGGCTTCAAATCTTCGAGAATGAGCTGCGTGTTGGCGAGCCAGGTCTTGTAGGGATGCTTGGTCGCGATCTCCGACTTGAGCTCCTCGTCGGAGACGATACGCCCCTTCTCCAGGTCGATCAGAAGCATCCGGCCTGGCTGCAGCCGCCACTTCTTGACGATCTTCTCCTCGGGCACCGGCAGCACGCCGGCTTCCGAGGCCATGATGACGCGGTCGTCATCGGTGACGATGTAGCGTGCCGGGCGCAGGCCATTGCGGTCGAGCGTGGCGCCGATCTGGCGGCCATCGGTGAAAACCACCGCCGCCGGCCCGTCCCACGGCTCCATCAGTGCCGCATGGTATTCGTAGAAGGCCTTGCGATCGGCATCCATGAGCTTGTTGCCCGCCCAGGCTTCCGGGATCAGCATCATCATGGCATGGCTGAGCCTGTACCCGCCCTGGAACAGGAACTCGAGCGCATTGTCGAAGCAGGCGGTGTCGGACTGGCCGTCATAGGAAATCGGCCACAGCTTCGAGATGTTGTTGCCGAACAGTTCGGAATCGACCGACGCCTGGCGCGCAGCCATCCAGTTGTTGTTGCCGCGCACGGTGTTGATCTCGCCATTGTGGGCGACCATGCGGTAGGGATGCGCCAGCTTCCAAGACGGGAAGGTGTTGGTCGAGAAGCGCTGGTGGACGAGGATCAGCGCGGTCTCGAAGCGCGGATCGATCAGGTCCTTGTAATAGGCGCCGACCTGGTAGGCCAGGAACATGCCCTTGTAGACGATGGTGCGCGCCGACAGCGACACGCAATAGGCGCCGATGTCCTTGTTATCGTTCTCGGCGTAGATGCGGCCCGATATCACCTTGCGCAGCAGATAGAGCCTGGCCTCGTATTCCTCGTCATCGGTAATGTCTGGCGTGCGGCCGATGAAGATCTGCCGATGGAACGGCTCGGATGCCACGATGTCAGGCGCCTTCGAAAGCGACGAATTGTCGACGGGCACGTCACGGAAACCGATGAGCGGAAGCCCCTCGGATTGCGCCGATTCGACAATGATGTCCTCGATATGGGCGCGAAGGGCCGCGTCCTGCGGCATGAACCAGTGTCCGACGCCGTACTGACCCGCCGGCGGCAGCTCGATGCCCTGGGCCGTCATCTCCTCACGGAAGAACTGGTCGGGAAGCTGCACCAGCACGCCGGCGCCATCGCCGACCAGCGGATCGGCGCCAACGGCGCCGCGATGCGTCAGGTTTTCGAGCACAGCCAGCCCGTCCTTGACGATCTGATGCGACTTCACGCCCTTCATATTGACGATGAAGCCGACGCCGCAGGCGTCATGCTCGTTGCGCGGATCGTAGAGGCCCTGGGCGGAAAAGCCGTTGGCGGTTCGGCTAATATTGGATCGCAAGGTGGTTTTGACGGTTGCCGCTTTCGTCTGCGCGGCCTGGCCGTTCGTCGCAGAGTGCGTCATGTCCGTCATCTCCTGTCCTCCATTCCCAGCCATTCAGGCGCTGGTTTGCCTCGGCAAGCGCTTGGCTCACCCTGATCCTTGTGGCACGTCTTGCGAAATCCTTGCCGAACCAGGCGGCTTTCCGCATGGAACGCATCTGGTAATCGTACAGGCCAGAGTCTGGCTGTCCACCTGTCGCTCGCGGCAACAGCCGGAGAGGCCCAATGATACGCCAATCCGGCTCGTTTTGTGCGACAAAATAAGACAGCACTACTGTCCTAAATTTTTATGGCAGAAATCTGGGACGCACACAAGACCGATTCACAAAAAACTTGGGCTTTCCGCGACAGAAAATGTCGTCAAGTCCGGGAAAAACGTAAGCTTCAGTCGTCGACCTGGGCTTTGCCGGTTGGCTGGCTTTACTGTTTTTCCGGCGCCTGGCCCCTTGCGGTCCGCTCGCGAAACCGGTCAACTTCAGACTGATTTCCCCAAAACCCGATTTCCCCAACCCCCCGACCTCCCAAGACATAGGCAGATGCATGTTCTTCGCTTCCGACAATTGGGCAGGCGCCCATCCCAATATTGCCGCCGGCCTGTCGGCCAATGCCGGCGGCTTTTCCACCGCCTATGGCGACGGTGCGCTCGACCGGGCAGTCTACCAGCGCTTCAGTGAGATTTTCGAACGCGAGGTCGCGGTGTTCTTCGTCGCCACCGGCACGGCCGCCAACTCGCTGGCGCTCACCGCTTACAACAAGCCGGGCGGCATTTCCTTTGCCCATCGCGAATCGCATGTCATCGAGGACGAATGCGGCGCGCCGGTATATTTTTCCGGCGGCTCTCGCCTGCATGAGATCGATGGCGCGCTGGGCAAGATCGATCCGCACAATCTGGAAAGGACCATCGGCCGTTTCGCACCGGAAATTGTCCATTGGGGACGGCCGATGGCCGTTTCGATCACCCAGTCGACCGAGGTCGGCACCATCTACGGCCTGGATGAGATCGAGACGATCTCGGCGATCGCCAAACAATATTCGGTGCCCCTGCACATGGATGGCGCCCGCTTTGCCAATGCGCTGGTCGCACTCGACACGACACCGGCCGAAATGACCTGGAAACGCGGCGTCGACATCCTCTCCTTCGGCGGCACCAAGAACGGCTGCTGGTGCGCCGAAGCGATCGTGTTGTTCGACCTCGATCGTGCCAGGGAATTGGCCTTCCTGCGCAAGCGCGCCGCCCAGCTGTTTTCGAAATCGCGCTTCGTCGCGGCGCAGTTCGAGGCCTATTTCAAGGGTGGGCTGTGGCTGGACACCGCCCGCCACGCCAACGCCATGGCCG
>NZ_RZPQ01000730.1:0-2966 GCF_003999135.1 Mesorhizobium sp. M7A.F.Ca.CA.004.06.1.1
GAGCAGGCCGATGCGGTGCTGATCATCGGCGCCAATCCGCGCTATGAAGCCTCGGTGCTCAACGCCCGTATCCGCAAGCGCTGGCGGATCGGCAATCTGCCGGTCGGCGTCATCGGCGATGTTGGCGATACCCGCTACGACTACGAACAGCTGGGCGCCGGACCGGATTCGCTGAAGGATTTGGCCGACGGCAACGGCAAGTTCTTCCAGACGCTGAAGAAGGCGACACGCCCTCTGATCATCGTTGGCCAGGGCGCGCTGGCGCGTGCCGACGGCGCGGCCGTGCTCGGACAGGCGGCCAAGCTCGCCGCCGCCGTAAACGCTGCCCGCGCTGACTGGAACGGCTTTGCCGTGCTGCACAACGCGGCCGGCCGCGTCGGCGGTCTCGATCTCGGTTTCGTGCCGGGCGAGGGCGGCAGAAACGTTGCCGGCATGCTGGGCGAAATGGAGCTCCTGTTCCTGCTCGGCGCCGACGAGATCGACATGGCCAAGACCGGCGGCGCTTTCGTCGTCTATATCGGCACGCATGGCGACCAGGGCGCGCACCGCGCCAATGTCATCCTGCCGGCGGCCGCCTACACGGAAAAGTCGGCCACCTACGTCAACACCGAAGGCCGCGTGCAGCAGACCAACCGCGCCGGCTTCGCGCCGGGCGAGGCGCGCGAGGACTGGGCGATCCTGCGGGCGCTGTCGGATGTGCTGGGCAAGAAACTGCCGTTCGATTCGCTGCCGCAGCTGCGCGCCAAGCTCTATGGCGAATACCCGCATCTGGCCCGTATCGACCAGGTCGCGGCGGGCAATGCCGAGGACATCACCGGGGTGGCGAAGCTCGGCGGGCGGCTGAACAAGGGCACCTTCACCTCGCCGGTGACGGATTTCTACCTGACCAACCCGATCGCGCGGGCATCGGCCGTGATGGCGGAATGCTCGGCACTGGCCAAGAGCGGCTTCAAGCAGGCGGCGGAATAAGCATGGACACTTTCTTCTCCTTCTACGTGCTGCCGGCGCTGATCATTCTGCTGAAATCGGTCGTGCTGATCGTTATCCTGCTGATTTTCGTTGCCTACATCCTCTACGCCGACCGCAAGATCTGGGCGGCGGTGCAACTGCGCCGTGGCCCGAACGTCGTCGGCCCCTGGGGCACGCTGCAAGCTTTCGCCGATCTGCTGAAATTCGTCTTCAAGGAGCCGGTCATCCCGTCCGGCGCCAACAAGGGCGTGTTCCTGCTGGCGCCGCTGGTCTCGGCCGTGCTGGCGATCTCGGCCTGGGCGGTCATTCCGGTCAATCAGGGCTGGGCGATCGCCAACGTCAATGTCGGCATCCTCTATGTCTTCGCCATCTCCTCGCTTGAGGTCTATGGCGTGATCATGGGCGGCTGGGCCTCCAACTCGAAATATCCGTTCCTCGGCGCGCTGCGTTCGGCCGCTCAGATGGTGTCCTACGAGGTCTCGATCGGCTTCGTCATCGTCACCGTTCTGCTCACCGCCGGCTCGCTCAACCTCACCGATATCGTGCTGTCGCAGCATGATGGAATTGGTACGCGGCTTGGCCTGCCCAACACCTTCCTCGACTGGAACTGGCTGGCGCTGTTCCCGATGTTCATCATCTTCTTCATCTCGGCGCTGGCCGAGACGAACCGGCCGCCTTTCGATCTGGTGGAAGCCGAATCGGAACTGGTCGCCGGCCACATGGTCGAATATTCGTCGACGCCGTTCCTGCTGTTCTTCCTCGGCGAGTATGTCGCCATCGTGCTGATGTGCGCGCTGGCCACCATCCTGTTCCTCGGCGGCTGGCTGCCTCCGTTCGACTTCGCGCCGTTCACCTGGGTGCCGGGCGTCATCTGGTTCGTGCTGAAAGTCTGCTTCGTGTTCTTCGGCATCTCCATGGTGAAGGCCTTCGTGCCGCGCTACCGCTACGACCAGTTGATGCGGCTTGGCTGGAAAGTGTTCCTGCCGATCTCGTTGTTCATGGTGGTCGCCACCGCGGCCTTCCTCAAGATCACGGGGTTTGCGTGATGTCCGCTCTTTCCCAAGCCGCCAAATCGCTGCTGCTGCAGGATTTCGTCAGCGCCTTCTTCCTGTCGATGCGCCAGTTCTTCGCGCCGAAGGAGACGATCAATTATCCGCACGAGAAGGGGCCGACCAGTCCGCGCTTCCGCGGCGAGCATGCGCTGCGCCGCTATCCCAATGGCGAGGAACGCTGCATCGCCTGCAAATTGTGCGAGGCGATCTGCCCGGCGCAGGCCATCACCATCGAGGCCGGCCCGCGCCGCAATGACGGCACGCGCCGCACGGTTCGCTACGACATCGACATGGTGAAGTGCATCTATTGCGGCTTCTGCCAGGAAGCCTGCCCGGTCGACGCCATCGTCGAGGGGCCGAATTTCGAATTCGCGACGGAGACGCGCGAGGAACTCTACTACGACAAGGACAAGCTGTTGGCGAATGGCGACCGGTGGGAGCGCGAACTGGCGCGCAACATCTCGCTGGACTCGCCCTACCGCTGATATTTGACGCATGGGCGGGGCAGGGGCCTCGTCCAGAGGATGATCCCGAAAAGTTGCGGACTTTTCGGACCAGATCATGCTCCGGAATACAGAGTGGCCCATGTTTCTTTCGATCGGGCCTTTCAACCCGATCGGAACATGGGCTAGGACAACGCGGCTTTGGAACCGGAGGCGGAACCAGGCCAGAGACAACAAACAGGACGAGCGTCCTGTTCGTACAGGAACCCGGGGGATCCCCAATGTTGAGTGGACTAGAGGCGGCCTTTTTCTACCTCTTCGCCTTTGTCGCGGTGGCTTCGGCGTTCATGGTCATTTCGTCGCGCAACCCCGTGCATTCGGTGCTGTTCCTGATCCTGACCTTTTTCAACGCCGCCGGCCTGTTCATGCTGACCGGGGCCGAGTTCCTGGCGATGATCCTGCTCGTCGTCTATGTCGGCGCGGTGATGGTGCTGTTCCTGTT
>NZ_RZPQ01000731.1:0-2965 GCF_003999135.1 Mesorhizobium sp. M7A.F.Ca.CA.004.06.1.1
CGTGAGTCGGCATCTGACCGTGATCCTGGCTGATCGACATGTGCAGGCCGAGCGCCATGCCGCACAGCGAATAGATGACGGCCAGTGTGAAGAAATTCCGTGCTACCCCTTGCATGTCTGTCCCCCGAATTGCCTTTTCCCGTTGTGGGAATGGGTTGATCGTCAGGCGATTGTTGTCGCCACCGGGCTCCCGGCGTTAAGCGCGTTAGCATCGGCGATGTTTCCGGACGATGTCGCGCCAACCCCCTCCCGACGATTCGTACATTAGCAGGAAATCAGATAGCGCGTTCACTATCTCAGCCGCTTCTTCATTGCCTGAAACAGATCCGGGTTTTTCGCGACATCGTTCCGAAACAGGCGCCACGCTAAACGCCCGCTCCTCTGACGGCCGGCGCAAATCAGCGCCGCCGCAACCTGACCGGAACACTGCAGGAGCAACCCATGGACTGGTACTCGATCGTCAAATTCCTCCACGTCACTACCGCCATTCTGTGGGTCGGAGGCGGCTTCGTGCTGTTCCTGCTGGGCATGCTTGCCGAGCGGGCGGGCAACATAGAGGAAAAACTGCAGGCAATGCGCGCCAGCGGTCAGCTGGGCGGCAGGTTCTTCGCGCCGATGTCGATGCTGACGCTGATTTTCGGCCTCATCATGTGCTGGTTCTGGGTCGGCTTCTCCGACCTGTGGATCCTCATCGGCCTGGCCGGCTACGCCACGACCTTTTCGATCGGCATGTTCATCTTCAAACCGACCGGCGAGCGCATGGGCGCAATGATCGCCAAAGAGGGCGTCACACCAGAGGTTCTTGCCATCGGCCAGCGTATGATGAGCGCGGCGCGCTTCGACTATGCGGTGATGGTGGTCATCATTGCCGACATGGTGCTCAAGCCGACCGTGCATGACATCGGTATCCTCGCCGGCATGGTGCTGGCCGTCTTGATCGGCGCCACACTGGCCTTTGGCGGCAACCGCCGTCTCGTGCCGAGCGCTGCCTGACCCTGATGACGGGCGGCGGCGCAGCCGCCTTTCTACATCGGACCTGCGATGCCATCCCACAGCAGCTTCAGTGCAACGACCGCGACGGTTGCATAGGTGAAGGGCTAGAAGGTTTCCGGCCGCATCCGCCGCACCAGCCAGGCCCCGGCAATGGTCGACAGCGGCGCCAGCGGCATCAGCACCGCCGATGCCGTCAGATTGGCGGTGTCGAACTGGCCGAGCGCGAAATAGGGCACCAGCTTCAGCGCATTGGTGGCGGCAAAGAAGATCGCGGCGGTGCCCGATAGAACCTTCGGATCGAGCCGGATCGGCAAGGCATAGACCTGGAAGGGCGGGCCGCCGACATGGGCTACGAAGCTGGTGAACCCGGCGACCGTGCCCCAGACCGCGGCGGCGACGCGGTTGGGCGCGGCAGCGTGATCGGCGCCATGGCGGAACTGCAGATAGAGCCAGCGCAGGACGAAGATGATGGCGACGGCGCCGACGATCAGCCGCACCGCCTCTTCGGTGACCAGTGCCGCCGTCAGCCAGCCAAGGCCGATGCCGATGACGGCGCCCGGCATCATGTCGACCAGCATCTTTCTGTTATAAACGCCCCACCATGTCCATACCGAGACGATGTCCATCAGGCACAGGATCGGCAGCAGGATGGCCGCCGCCTGCACCGGCGGCATGGTCAGCGCCATCAGCGGCACGCCGACGAAACCGACGGCGCCGCCAAAGCCCCCCTTGGACAGGCCGACCAGAAAGACCGCCGGAATGGCAGCCGCATAGAACCACGGATCGAGAAGCAGGCCTGACATGGGAGGGGGGACTGGTCCGGAGGGAAAGCGGGTCGACGCTTGAATAGCCCAGAATGCCCGGCGGAGCGACAGCAAATATGAGCGTGGCGGCGGCACACTCGGCCGACGCCGGCCAGTGCCTAGCGCCGAGCCGAGACCAGCAGGAACATCGGCCGCTCGAGCTCTTCCGCCAGTTCCGGCTTGGCTGCGATTTGCGCATCGGTCGGCCGGAATTCCTCGACATGGCCGATGGTGAAGCCGGACCGGATCAGTGCGTTGAGGGTGGTGCCGATCGTGCGGTGATGTTTCACCACGCCCTTGGCCAGCCAGTCGGTGCTGCGCGGTCCTGCCACCAGATATTGGTCGACAGGCCACGTCTTGCGGCCTTCGCTATCGATCACCCAGCCGGGTTTGGTCGGCGCCATGAAGATCGGATGTTCCGTCGAAAAGACGAAACGCCCGCCAGGCGCCAGGGCCCGATGCACGGTCCCGAACAGACGCGACACATCCTCGACATAGTGCAAGGCGAGCGAGCTGTAGACGAGATCGAAGCTGGCTTCCGGCAGGCTGAGCCGATCGAGATCGGCCGTCTCATAGCTTATGCCAGCATCGGGGCCGGCGGCCCTTGCCCGGGCAAGCATCTTCTCCGACAGATCCAGGCCAAGCACCTGCGCCGCCCCATGCTCGCGGGCCCAGCGGCAGAACCAGCCGAAGCCGCAGCCGAGATCGACGACCCTCAAGCCGCCGACATCGGGCAGCATGGCGCGCAGTGCCGGCCACTCGGCGGCACCCTCCAGCCCTTCGACCGAACGGCCGAGCTGGCTGTAGCCTGCGAAGAAATCCTCACGGTCGTATATATTCTGCGCCATGGTTCCGGCCTCGTTTGGGCCGGCACACTAACCAACCGGCCGCCGGCTTTCCACCCAACTCGATCAGGAGGCCTGCAAGACCTTTGCCCTATCCCGAGAGGCGGTTGCGTCAAGCGGCGGCGGCCGCCGCCGGATCGGCTGCGCCTTGATAATGGCGGTGCTTGTCTCCGCCTTGTCGGCGATGCGATCGAGAATCCCGTCGAGATCGCCGATCGAGCGCACGAACAGCCGGGCGACGAAACAGTCATCGCCCGTCACCTTGTCGCATTCGCCGAATTCGGGAATTTCCTCGATCAGCTTCTGGACGATGTGCAGCTTGCC
>NZ_RZPQ01000732.1:0-2958 GCF_003999135.1 Mesorhizobium sp. M7A.F.Ca.CA.004.06.1.1
CCACATATATCTGGTGATTAGGTCCGCCGCACGAAATCTAGTTATTTCTCGACTACAACTACTCTATGCGCTGACTCGGTGACAAGAGTCCCAAGTGCAACACGAATCGGTTTTTTCGGTTTTCCCCAACTTGCCCGGTCGCTGATGAGCCGGCGTCCCGTCGGGAGGCTTGCCGCGCGCCACTACGCGACGTTTTCGTTGACTTCATGGCCGAAAAACAGGATAAGCCGCACAGGCCGCCGCTTTGGCGGCTTTTTTGATTTTCCGGTACCGGAGACGCATATAATGAGCGGTTCGGCGCTTTACGAGACCTTTGCTCGCGCACCCTTGGCCTTCGACCACGGGGAAGGCACATGGCTGATTACCGACAAGGGCGAGCGATATCTCGACTTTGCCGGCGGCATCGCCGTCAATTCGCTGGGCCACAGTCATCCGCATCTGGTCGCCGCACTCACCGAGCAGGCCGCCAAGCTGTGGCATGTCTCCAACCTATACGAGATCCCCGGGCAGAACCGGCTTGGCGAGCGGCTGGCCGACGCCACCTTCGCCGACAAGGTGTTCTTCACCAATTCCGGCGCCGAGGCGCTGGAATGCGCGATCAAGACGGCGCGCCGCTACCAGTTCGTCAACGGACACCCCGAGCGCTTCCGCGTCATCACCTTCGAAGGCGCCTTCCATGGCCGCACGCTGGCGACCATCGCGGCCGGCGGCCAGTACAAATATCTCGAGGGCTTCGGCCCCAAGGTCGAAGGTTTCGATCAGGTCGGTTTCGACGACATCGACGCCGCCGAAAAGGCGATCACGCCGGAGACGGCCGCCATCCTGATCGAGCCGGTGCAGGGCGAGGGCGGTATCCGCCCGGTGCCGACGCAATCGCTGAAGCGGCTCAGGCAATTGTGCGAACAGCACGGCCTGCTGTTGATCTTCGACGAGGTCCAGTGCGGCATCGGCCGTACCGGCAAGCTGTTCGCGCATGAATGGTCAGGGGTTACGCCAGACATCATGGCGATCGCCAAGGGTATTGGCGGCGGTTTCCCGATGGGCGCCTGCCTCGCCACGGATGAAGCGGCCGTGGGCATGACCGCTGGCGTGCATGGCACCACGTTCGGCGGCAACCCGCTGGCCATGGCGGTCGGCAACGCCGTGCTCGATGTCGTGCTGGAAGACGGCTTCCTCGAAGATGTCCAACGCAAGGCGCTGCTGATGAAGCAGGGGCTGGCGTCGGTCGCCGACGAGTTTCCCGAAATCATCGAGGACATCAGGGGTGCCGGGCTGATGCTCGGCCTCAAATGCGCCATGCCCAACACCAAGGTGAACATGGCCTTGCGCGACCAGAACCTGCTGGCGGTTCCGGCCGGCGACAACGTCATTCGCCTGTTGCCGCCGCTCACCGTCACCGACGCCGAGATCCATGAGGCGCTCAACCGCATCCGCGCCGGCGCCAAGGGCCTGGCGGAGGCGATCGCTTCCGCCGCGGCGAAGTAATCCCGGAACCATTGCTGATGTCAGTTCGCCATTTCACCGATCTTTCCACCGTTTCCGAAGGCGATCTGCGCTTGATGCTGGACGATGCGGTGGTGCGAAAGGCGCGCCTCAAGGCCGGCGAGCGCACCAAACCGCTTGAAGGCAAGGTGCTGGCAATGATCTTCGACAAGCCGTCGACGCGCACGCGCGTCTCCTTCGACGTCGGCATGCGGCAGCTCGGCGGCGAGACCATCATGCTGACCGGCACCGAGATGCAACTCGGCCGCTCCGAGACCATTGCCGACACGGCCAAGGTGCTGTCGCGCTATGTCGATGCGATCATGATCCGCACCACCTCGCATGAGCGCCTGCTGGAATTGACCGAGAACGCCACCGTGCCGGTGATCAACGGATTGACCGACGACACCCATCCCTGCCAGCTGATGGCCGATATCATGACCTTCGAGGAACATCGCGGTCCGGTCGCCGGCAAGACCATCGCCTGGACCGGCGACGGCAACAATGTGCTGCATTCCTTGCTTGAGGCCTCGGCCCGGTTCCGCTTCAACCTCAACGTCGCCGTGCCTGAGGGCAGCGAACCGGCGCAGAAGCATATCGACTGGTCGCGGGCACATGGCGGCAAGCTGCACTTCACCCGCTCGCCCGAGGAAGCCGTCGATCAGGCCGACTGCATCGTCACGGATTGTTGGGTCTCGATGGGTCAGGAGCATCGCGCCCGCGGCCACAACGTGTTCTCGCCCTATCAGGTCAACGCCAAGCTGATGGCCAAGGCCAAGCCGGACGCGCTGTTCATGCATTGCCTGCCGGCGCATCGTGGCGAGGAAGTGACGGACGAGGTCATCGACGGGCCGCATTCGGTGGTCTTCGACGAGGCCGAGAACCGGCTCCATGCCCAGAAGGCCGTGCTTGCCTGGTGTCTCGGCGCTTGAAGTGTCTCGGCGCTTGATCCCCGGGAGCTTGATCTGCGGGGGTGTGATGCCTATTTGCGCCGCATCACGCAAATCAAGCGCGTTTCGACGCATGCGCCCCGGAGGGCGGCATGGCCGCGCCCTGGAGCTTTGTCATGTTGGAAACCTATCAAGTGACTGAACATCACCCCAAACTCGGCGAATTTGGCTATGCCGGCGACGATCATGTCGTGCCGTTCGAGGTCGGCCCGCTCGATGTGCGGGGCCGCACCGTCCAACTCGGGCCGATGCTCGACGCCATCCTCAGCCGCCACGATTATCCCGAGCCGGTCGCCCGCCTGCTGGCGGAGGCCTGTGTGCTGACCGTGCTGCTCGGCACCTCGCTGAAGTTCGAGGGCAAGTTCATCCTGCAGACCCGCACCGACGGGCCTGTCGACATGCTGGTCGCGGATTTTTCCACGCCCTCGGCATTGCGCGCCTATGCGCGTTTTGACGCCGACCGGCTGGAAGCGCTGGTCGCGGCCGGCGAAACCTCGCAGCAGACCCTGCTCGGCAGCGGCGTGCT
>NZ_RZPQ01000733.1:0-2956 GCF_003999135.1 Mesorhizobium sp. M7A.F.Ca.CA.004.06.1.1
CCCTTCAGTTCCTCCATGCCAGGAAGATCGCGAATCTCTTCCAGCGCGAAATGGTCGAGGAAGGTCTCCGTCGTACCGTAGGTCACAGGGCGTCCGGGCGTCTTACGCCGGCCGCGCATGCGCACCCATTCCGTTTCCAGCAGCGTGTCGAGCGTACCTTTCGAGGTTTCGACGCCGCGGATGTCCTCGATCTCGGCACGCGTCACCGGCTGGTGATAGGCAATGATCGCCAGCACTTCGAGAGCCGCGCGGGAGAGCTTCCTTTGCTGGACGGTATCGCGGCTCATCAGGAAAGCCAGGTCGCCGGCGGTGCGGAACGCCCAGGCGTCGCCGACACGCACCAGATTGACGCCGCGCCGCGCATAGATCTGCTGCAGCTCGGCCATGGCCAGGGCAATGTTGATGCCGTCAGGGAGGCGTGCCGCGAGCTGCTTTTCGCTGACGGGTTCGGCGCTGGCGAACACGATCGCCTCGGCCATGCGCACGGCCTCGGCCAGATGCAGCCGCTCGGCCGGGTTCTGTAGCTGCTCGGCCGGATCCCGGGAAAGCGACTCCTCTTCGGGTGCATCGCCGACCTTGAACGGGATAACCGAAGCGTTGGCGCGTTCGCTCATGATGCCACCTCGACTGCCTTGATTGCCTGCGTGCGCCCGCGCAGGTAGATCGGCGCGAACGTCTGATCCTGCCGCACGTCCATCGTGCCGTCGCGCACCAGTTCCAATGTTGCCGCAAAAGAACTGGCGATTGCCGTGCGCCGCTCCTCGGGGCTGGTCATGTATGCGATCAGAAAACTTTCCAGCGCCGTCCAGTCGCTTGCAGCCCCGACCAGGCGGGTCAGGATGTCGCGCGCATCCTTGAGCGACCAGACACCGCGCCTGGCGATCGTC
Organism: Mesorhizobium sp. M7A.F.Ca.CA.004.06.1.1; assembly: GCF_003999135.1. Classification (NCBI taxonomy): domain Bacteria; kingdom Pseudomonadati; phylum Pseudomonadota; class Alphaproteobacteria; order Hyphomicrobiales; family Phyllobacteriaceae; genus Mesorhizobium; species Mesorhizobium sp. M7A.F.Ca.CA.004.06.1.1. The sequence goes on from NZ_RZPQ01000733.1 coordinate 888, forward strand.
ACATTGTTGATCGCCTGCTTCTGGCGTTGCTGGGCATAGGCGGTCAAGAGATCGTAGAGCGAGGCCGAATAGGCGTTACGCTTTTCGACGATGACCATTTCCGGCATGCCGCGCGCGAACACATCGCGGCCGAGCCGGTTGCGGTTGACCAGACGCGCCGAGGCGTCGCGCATGGCTTCCAGCCGCTTCAGGCGGAACTGCAGCACCGCCGCCAGTTCCTCACCGCTTTCGCCCTCGTCGCCGGGCTGCTTGGGGATCAGGAGCTTGGACTTGAGGAAGGCCAGCCACGCCGCCATCACCAGATAGTCGGCGGCAAGCTCCAGCCTGAGCGCCCTCGCCGTCTCGACAAAGGTCAGATATTGCTCGACCAGCGCCAGGATCGAAATGCGAGCCAGATCGACCTTCTGGGTGCGGGCAAGATGCAGCAGCAGGTCGAGCGGACCTTCGAAGCCGGCCACGTCGACAACCAGCGACGGGTCGCCGGTAACGCGTGAATCGTCATTCTCGGCCCACAGACGGTCCATCGGTGCGGCCTTCGAGGCCTTGCTTTCCAATGTCTCCGCCACTCCGTCACTTCCCTTTGCTATGCCACCGCATCGAAGTAGGTGGCGAATTCGGCACGTATTTCGGTTTCTTCGACCGTGTCACGGTTCTTTATATAGGTCAGCGCCCGCTTGGCGCGCTCCAACGACGTGCCCTCAAGCCCTGTGGTGCGCGATGCGATGCCGGCCATCTCCTCGAAAACGCCGTTGCAGTGAAGGACCAGATCGCAGCCCGCCGCAAGGATCGATGCCGCCTTTGTCGGGAAATCCCCAGAAAGTGCCTTCATCGAGGTGTCGTCGCTCATCAGCAGTCCGTCGAAGCCGATTTCGCGCCGGATGATCTCGTCGATGACCTTGCCGGAGGTGGTCGCCGGATTGTTGGGGTCGATCGCGCTGTAGACGACATGGGCTGTCATCGCCATCGGCAGATGGCTAAGCTCCTTGAACGGGGCGAAATCATGCCGCTGCAGATCGCTGAGCGAGGCATTGACCACCGGCAGTTCGAAATGCGTGTCGGCAAAGGCACGTCCATGGCCCGGAATATGCTTCATGACCGGCAGCACGCCGCCCGACATCAGCCCTTCCGCGGCTGCGCGGCCGAGCTCGATCACCGGTCGCGGATCCTTGCCATAGGCCCGCGCGCCGATGACATCGCTGGCGCCCTCGATCGGCACATCGAGCACCGGCAGGCAATCGGCTGTGATGCCGTAGCGCAGCAGGTCGAAGGCATGCAGCCGCGCCATCAGCCAGGCCGCGCGGGCGCCGGCATCATGATCGTCGCGCCACAGCGCGCCGAGCGCGCCGCCGGCGGGATAGTTCGGTGCCAGCGGCGGTCGCAAGCGCTGCACACGGCCGCCTTCCTGATCGATGAACACCAGCGCGTCCGGACGCCCTATGCAGTCCCGCATCTCGGCGACCAGATCGCGGATCTGTTCGGTCTCGCCAATGTTGCGCGCAAACAGGATGAAGGCCCACGGGCATTCATTGCGATAGAAATTGATTTCTTCGCGGGTAAGCGATTTCCCGGCACAGCCGAGGATCATGGATTTTGATTCGGTCATGTCGGCAGTTTAGGGCTTTGTGCGATCAAAGGGAATCGCCAGGGATTCATCCGGGACAACGCCGGATCTGCTTTCCCCATGAAAAAAGCCGGCGCGATGGACCGCGCCGGCTTTTGATGGTCGGCTCCGGCTTTAGCGCGAGACGAAGCAGTTGCCGCCGGCGGCCTTGTAGCTGGTGCACAAATTGATTGCGTCATTGCGTGACTGGGCCGGAACGCGCACGCGGTAGAACGTGCCTTTGCCGGCGATCTCGGCCTTGACGATATTGGCGGTACGCCCGGCAAGCACGCTGCCATAGCGGCGCTGCAGATCCTGATAGCTGGACTGAGCGCTTTCGACGGTCGGCTGCGAGGCGATCTGCATCGACCACGAGCCACCGCCGGCCGCAGTCGATGCCGGATCTATGGACGCAACCTGATCGGGCTTGACCTCGCCGACAACATCGACCGGCTGGTCGGATGGACGC